>DATFCF010001008.1:0-28206 GCA_035253445.1 Mycobacterium sp. | reverse complement strand
TTCCCCGTCGCGGTCGCGCAATTCGACCGCGGCCGCCCTCACCTGCTCGAGGATCTCCGCCGTGGACAGGTTGCGCTTGAGCCCGCCCTGGCCCGTCGCGCAGAACGGGCACGCCATCCCGCAACCGGCCTGCGACGAGATGCACACCGTGTTGCGCTCCGGATAGCGCATGAGCACGGACTCGAATGTCGTGCCGTCAACCGCGCGCCACAACATCTTGCGGGTCTCGCCGGCGTCGCACTCGATCTCGCGAACGGCGTCAAGCAGCTTCGGGAACAGGGCGTCAGCGACCTGTTCGCGCACGGCGGCAGGCAAGTCGGTCATGTGGCGCGGGTCGGCGATCAACCGGCCGTAGTACTGGTTGGCCAGTTGCTTACCGCGAAATGCGGGTAGCCCGAGTTCTGCGACGGCGTCGGCGCGGCCCGCCTCGTCGAGGTCGGCGAGGTGCCGCGGCGGCATCGCACGTCGCGGAGGATCGAATACCAGGGGCAGGGAGGTGGCCATGTGCTGTTGTCAGTATCCCATCCCTGGCTGGCAGAAATTGATTGGCGATGACGGGCGTTGGTCGCAACTATGGAGCGTATGGCCACGCGGACGATGCCCTTCGGTGCCGCGTCGGCCCTGACGTTCTTCTATGCCTTGGGCTATCCTATTGGCGCACTTGCGGTTTCGGTGATGTCGCCGATGGCGGTGCTGGTATTCAGGTTCGGCCTGGCCGGCGCGATCCTGTCCGCCTGGGCGTTGATCGCCAGGGTGACATGGCCCACAGGCCGCACATTGGCCCACGTGATGGTCACCGGGTTGTTCAGCCAGGTGCTGCAGTTCATCTGCTTGTACCTGGCGCTGATGCACGGCGCGCCCGCGGTGCTCGCCGCAGTGGTCATCTCGATGAACCCGGTGGTCACCGCACTGCTTGCGGTCGCGTTCCTCGGCGAGGGGCTGACCCGGACGCGGCTCGGCGCATTGGTCCTCGGGGTCTTCGCGGTGCTGGCGGCCTGCGCGGGACGCCTGTTCGCGATCGGCGGAGTCGACACCGTCGTGCTGCTTCTGCTGGCCGCGCTGGTCAGCGTCGCCGCGGGTGGCGTGTATCAGCAGCGGTTCTGCTCCGGTGTGGACTTTCGCGCATCGGCGGCGGTGCAGAACGGCGTGGCGCTGCTTCCGGTCGCGGCGCTGGCCATGGTCATGCCGTGGCACGCGGTCGACCCGTGGAAGGCGGCGGGCGCGGTGGCCGCTGTGGTTCTGCTCAACGCCAGCTTGTGCATGGCGCTGTACGTGCGCGCGATCAACAACTACGGCGCCGCAGCGGTTGCGATGCTCTTTGCGGTCATCCCTGCGGTCGCGGGCCTGTTGTCGTGGCTGATACTCGGCCAACGGCCCGACATCGGGATCGCCGTAGGCCTCGTGGTCGGCGCCGCCGCCTGCTGGCTCAACGCCAAGGGATCACGCCAGCAGCGTCAGGACAATCCAGCCGGCGACAGCCGAGGGCAGCATCGCGTCGATCCGGTCCATCACTCCCCCGTGACCGGGTAGCAGCCTGCCCATGTCCTTGATTCCGAGGTCGCGTTTGACCTGCGACTCGACCAGATCGCCGAGCACGCCGGTGATCACCAGCATCAGCCCCAACGGCACGCCGACCCAGGCGGGCTTGTCCAGCAAGAAGGTCACGGTCAACACGGAGGCGGTGATGCCGAACAGCAGCGAACCACCCAGCCCCTCCCACGACTTCTTCGGGCTGATCGCCGGAGCCATCAGATGCTTGCCGAACAACACCCCGGCGACGTAACCGCCGATGTCGGCGAAGACGACGGTCACGATCACCGTGAACGTTCGGATGCCACCGTCGTCTTGAAAGATCAGCAGCGAACTGAAGCTGGCGAACAACGGCACCCATGTCGCCAGGAGCACCGTCGTCGAAATATCGCGCAGATAGTTCACCGGCGGCTCGCGAAGACCCTGCCCGACCAGGCGCCAGACCATGCACACAACGATCGTGGCCCCGTAGGCGCCCAACACGCCGGCGACGCCGAACGGCCACGCCAGCCAGATCATGGCTTGGCCGCCGACCAACAGCGGAATCACCGGAAGGTCGTAGCCGGCGTCTCGAAGCCTGCGAATGACTTCATGCGTGGCGATCGGGATCGCCACGGCGAGCACGGGCAGCCATCCCTTCGGCGCGAAGAGCAGGATGCCGATCGCCACCGCGCCGAGGAGGACGCCGACGGCGATCGCGGCCGGTAGATTCCGGCCGGCCCGGGATGCCTTTTTCGGCGGCTCCGTCGTGTCGGCCACAGGACTTGCTTGCTGATCGGCCACTAGACCTCCAGCAGCTCGCCTTCTTTGTGTTTTACCAACTCGTCTATCTGATTCGTGTACTGGTGGGTGGCCTTGTCGAGATCCTTCTCGGCGCGCGCGACCTCGTCCTCACCTGCTTCGCCGTCCTTCTTGATGCGGTGCAGCTCCTCCATCGCCTTCCGGCGGATGTTGCGCACCGAGACGCGCGCGTCTTCGCCCTTGCCCTTGGCCTGCTTGACCAAGTCGCGACGACGCTCCTCGGTCAGCTGCGGGATGGCGACGCGGATGACGTTGCCGTCGTTGGTCGGGTTGACTCCGAGGTCGGAGTTGCGAATCGCGTCCTCGATGTGGCGCAGCTGACTCGCCTCATACGGCTTGATCACGACGAGCCGCGCCTCGGGAACGTTGATGCTGGACAGCTGCGTGATCGGGGTGGCCGAACCGTAGTAGTCGACGTTGACGCGCGCGAACATGCCGGGGTTGGCGCGGCCCGTGCGAATGGACGCCAAGTCGTCGCGCGCCACCGACACCGCCTTCTCCATCTTCTCCTCGGCGTCGAAGAGCGTTTCGTCGATCACGGTGCTTTTCTCCCGTCGCTATCGCCCGGCCCGATACCACCGTCAGGTGGTGACCAGTGTTCCGATCTTCTCACCTGCGACCGCCCGCGCGATATTTCCGTCGATCAGGAGATTGAACACGAGGATCGGCATGCCGTTATCCATGCACAGGCTGAACGCGGTCGCATCGGCGACTTTCAGCCCGCGGTCGATGACCTCGCGGTGGCTGATCGCGGTGAGCAGTTCGGCGTCGGGGTGCACGCGGGGGTCGGCGGTGAAGACGCCGTCGACGGCCTTGGCCATCAGCACCACCTCGGCGCCGATTTCCAGTGCGCGTTGCGCAGCGGTGGTGTCGGTGGAGAAATACGGCAGGCCCATGCCTGCGCCGAAGATCACCACCCGGCCCTTTTCCAGGTGCCTGCGTGCCCGCAACGGAATGTACGGTTCGGCCACCTGGCCCATGGTGATCGCGGTCTGTACCCGCGTCGCGATGCCTTCCTTTTCCAGAAAGTCTTGCAGCGCAAGGCTGTTCATCACAGTCCCGAGCATTCCCATGTAATCCGAACGGGTGCGTTCCATGCCGCGCTGCTGCAGTTGCGCACCGCGGAAGAAGTTGCCGCCGCCAATGACGACGGCAACCTGCACACCGCTGCGAACCACTTCGGCGATTTGTCGCGCCACCTGATGCACCACGTCGGGATCGAGGCCCACTTGCCCGCCGCCGAACATCTCGCCGCCGAGCTTGAGCAGCACGCGGGAGTACATCGGACGGATCGGCGTAGCGGAAGCCTCGTCACCGTTGGGGCTGGTTGGCTCCGCCATCCGACTCCTTCGGGGTCCTCGCTGAGATTCCCCTAATCCTGCCTCATGCGGGCCGCGCGGCCGCTACGGGGTCGGTCTGCGCGGGGGTTAGCCAGCCGAGTGTGCGGTCAGCAGCCAGGCCGGGACCGACTTGCGACCGTTGGGCTCGTCGCGCACGCCGCTGAACGGCAGCGGTAGCCCCTCGTTGTTTTCGGGCATGTTGGCGTGGATCCGGGCCGGCCTGATCTCATCGATGGCCCAATACTTGGCGACCACGTCGCGCAGCTCGTCTTCGGTGACGGGGTTAGCCGGCCCGTCGGGCATCCCGGCACGGTCGAACACCAGGGCGAAGTAGGACGCGCCAGGAGCGGCGGCGCGCACGATCGACTGCTGGTAGCCCTCTCGCAACTCCACTGGAATGGAGTGGAACAGCGTGCTGTCGACGATCGTGCCGAATCGGACGTCGTAGCCGGTGAATGCGCTGATATCGGCGACTTCGAAGCTGGCGTTGGACAGACCGCGCTTGGCGGCCTCCGCGCGGGCAAGGTCGATGGCGGTGGGCGACAGATCCAGCCCGACGGTGGTGTACCCCCGCTCGGCCAGATACAGCGAAATCGCGGCCTCGCCGCAACCCACATCCAGCACATCACCGCGGAACTTGCCCTGCTCGATCAGCGCAGCGAGCTCCGGCTGAGGTTCACCGATGCTCCACGGCGGCCTGGTGCCAAGGCCCATCTCGACGGCCTCGCCCTTGTATGCGGATTCGAACATATCTTTTGGCGTAGTCATGATTCGTGTATATCAATCCAGTTGATATGTGTCAATATGATTGATATGAGCGAGTTCCTCGAGGATCAGCCGCTGGGCTACCTACTGCATCGAGTGCACATCGCGCTGCGTTCCGACGTGACCGCGACGGTGCTGGATCCGATGAATCTGGCCTTCCCCCAATACCTGTGCATGCGGGTGCTGTCGAAGTACCCCGGCCGGTCCAACGCCGAACTGGCGCGCGACATGAACGTCTCGCCCCAAGCGATGAACATGGTGCTGAAGGGCCTCGAGGAGCGCGGGCTGGTTACCCGGCCGACAAGTGTGTCGTCGGGCCGGTCGCTGCCCGCTCAGCTCACCCGCGAGGGCCTGCAGCTGTTGAACCGCACCGACGCCGGGGTACAGGCGGTGGAGCGAAAACTGATGGCGAACCTGAGCGCCGAGCAGCGACGAGAATTCAAGCGAATCCTCGTCGCGCTCGGCTCCGACCCGATTTGACGCGGCTTGTGCGCGTTGAGGAGCGCTGAGCGCAACAAACTGCACACAAATCGCTTAGTGGTGACAGGCCGCCGGTGGTGATGGCGGGATGTCCAGGGCCGGATTGCCGTCGAAGAAGCCCACCGGCTTGAGGTGGAATCCCGTATACGCACACGGCATCACCGGCCAGTCCTCTGGCCGCACCACGTGGTGGGCGCCGACGGTGTACCACAGCACCACGTCGGTGTCGTCCAACGGCGCATCGTCGGCGATGAACTGCGGTAGCCCCTGCGCGTCAGGCGACTGGTACATGTAATCGCCGGCGGCGAACTTCTCGTCGGCGTCGTACTTGGTCACCCACAGGTTGTGCTGCACGAACCGTGCGCGGTCGTAAATGTAGGAACCCTCCTGCACCATCACCGGCACCACTTCGCGCGGCGTCAGCTTGTAGGCGACCGGGCTGCCCAGCTCATTGACCTTCGACGGGTTGGTGATCTTCCAGTAGCGGCCCTTCGACCAGTCCCAGTCCCGTGCCCCGTCGGCTTCCGACGCCACCAATGTGTCCTGGGTGATCCACGCATTGTGGTGCGGATTCAGATCCGGGTCAGGCTCGGGAATCGAGTCGACCTCATAGACGCTGTTGCCTGCTCCGTCGACGCTCATGTCAAGCCGGAAGTTGAAGAAGTGCTGGTGATTGGGGCCGTAGATGTTGGGCGCCACCAGCTTTCCCCATCGCGGCTCCTCACCGTCGGCCACGGCGCCTGTGGTGAGCACGCCGGAGAGCTTGACCTCCACCTCCATCGACGCGTCGTTGTAGAAGTACCAGAAGAACCCGTACTCATAGTTGCCGACGGTGCAGATCATCGAGATCACCAGCCGCCGAGCCCGTCGCACCTCCACCTCACCGGTTCGGAAATCGGTGTGCTTCCAGGAGATTCCGTAGTCCTCCTCGTGCATGCAGATCGCGTTCGGAATGGTGACCGCGTTGCCTGCGGAGTCATTGACCGTACCGTCGAAGTAGAAGATCTCGCCGAGGCAGTCGCAGCCAAGGGTCAGCGGGTTGGCCGAAAAGCCCATTCCCACCTCGCCCATGTCGAAGACGTTCTTGTTCCAGTGCGTCGGTGCGGTATCGCCGTACGGCACAACCATTTCCGAAAGCGACGCCCGGTAGACGATGGGCCGGGTCTTGCCGCGGTCGGTGTAGGTGATCTCATGCAGGACGATGCCCTCGCGCGGGTTGAAGCCCACCCGCATCGCCCACTTCTGCCACCGCACTTTCCAGCCGTCGACGGTGAAGCTGGGTCCGTCGGGCTGGGTGATCTCGATGGCCTTGACGTCGTCGCGGAATTCGGTGAAGGCCGGCCGGTTGTTCTCGTCGAACATGAACTTCTCGGCGTAGTTGCCCGCCGTCGGCGGCAACGGGACCACTCCGTGATCCTCGACGTCGATGACCTTCATCGCATCCAGGTCGAACGTCACGATCAACCCCTCGACCGGCCGTGCGTAACCGTGCTCCGACGGCGCTGCCCGCATGAATGTCAACGGCCGGCAAACCAGCGGCGCGTTGTCGTAGTGGTCCTGCGGGCCGTAATACCCTGCGGGCCACGGGTCGATCATGGCGAGATCGAAGTCGGTGACGCCGCGCTTGCGCATCGCCTCCTGCCAACGCGGGTCTTGGCGCACCACCTCCTCCACCCCCGTCATGTGCTCGACGAGATACGACGGGAACCGGCCCGGCACCGCCTTCCACGAGTCGATGATCCGGGCGCCGAGGTCCACGACGGCCTCGTAGATCAGCTTGGCCGCCCCGTCGTACATGGTGACGAACGCCCGCCTGGGCACCGGAACCCCGGCCTCGAACGTCAGCTCCGGCGTCTTGTCCGGTTCGGCCAACTGGATCATCACGAATCTCAGTGTGGGGGTGGAGTATTCCGAATCCGTGACGACGGCCGCGGCCGCCTCGATTTCCGCGCCGTTCAGCGGGTCCAATGGGTACGAGATCTTGTCGTCGGTCACTTCCGTGCTCAGCACGGTGCTGTCCATTGTCATCGAGCTAAACCGCCTCAGGACTTGTCGATTCGGGTTTCTTCAGATCTAGAACTGCCAGATGTGCCAGCGCGTCTTCTTGATTGACCTTCGCGGCCGACCGCCGGCCGAAGAAGTACACGATGGCGCCGAGCACGAACATGCCTGCCGCGATGCCGCCCACCCAGGTCATCCAGGTGGCTACGGGAACGTCGATCCACGGCGAGGCGAATGAGTAGTAGACGCCTGCGCAGGTCGCGACCACGCCGACCGCAACGGTGGTCCACACCGCCGGCATGCCGCCCGGGATTCTCCAGAAGTCCTCGCTGGCATAGCGATCCGCGTACTTGATACGGGCGATGATCAGCGGGATGAAGAAGAAGAAGCCGGACAGCAGCCAAACCACGCTGAGGCCGCCCTGCAGATACACGGTGACGTTGGCCATGCTGCTCTGTGAGTACAGCGCGACGATGATCAGCGACGACAGCGTGCCCTGCACGAGCAAGGCCGTGACCGGGTTGCGGGTGCGGGGATTGAGGTGCGTGAAGATTCGTGGCAGATGGCGTTCCAGGCCTGAGACGAAGATCAGCCGCGAATAGGCCACCTGGTAGGTCACCAGTGCGACGAAGATGATCAGCGCCATCACAATCGCCGCGATCTCCATCAGTCCCGGGAAGCCGGAGACGTCGAGGTTACCGACGACGCCCGTGACCGGGTCGATCTCCTCCGATGGCAGCACCATCATGGTGCCAAGTGTCGTCAGCAGGTAGATGGCCACCAATGCGGCCGAGCCCCAAGCGATCATCTTGGTGGCGCTGCGCTTCACCGAGAGGAACTCGGCGCCCATGTTGAACGGCGTCTCGACACCAACCAGGTACAGCAGCACAGTGCCGTACAGGAAGCCGGCGCCGGCGAAGTCGGGTACAAGCGAGTCGTGAAGGCTAAATGGGGTGGCGGTGCCGCCCTGGCCGAATGCATAGATCACGCCGGCGATGAAGATGGTCATGGTCAAGACGCCGTACACCAAGAACGTGACGTTCATGATGCGCTGGTTGGCAGCAAGTTTCGCCATCGCCAATCCGATGACCGTCCACAGCACGACCAACTGCAAGGTGATGCTCAAGGTCAGCCCGATCTCGGCATGGAATGCCAACAGGATCAGCTGAATGAAGATCGCCGGCGAGGAGGCAGCGTTGAGGACCACCGGCACCCAAGACAGGTAGCCGCCCAGGAACGCCATCTTGTCGCCCATGGTGCGGTAGGCCCAGATGTACACGCCGCCCTGACCGGGCCATAGGTTGCCCAGTTCCGCGACGGCCAAGCCGGCAGGCACCAGGAAGGTGAGGATGCCCAGAATCCACATCGGGATCGCGGTCCAGCCGCCCGTGGCCATCACCGATGAGCCGGTGATCCAGCAGATGATGAACACATAGGTTGCCGTAAGACCGAAGGTGCCGAGAACCTTCGGCAGAATCTGCTCTGGGACCAGCTCAGTGGTCATGAGCGCGTCGCGCTCTGACGGTCTGGCCGTTTCGAGTTCTTGAGTCATGCTGCTCCCAAATTTGTTGTATCTCGCTGGGATTGGTGATCAGTTGACGATTTGTCCGTCTTTCATCCGGACTACACGGCTCGCTTCGTCGGCCACCGTGGGATCGTGCGTGCTGGCGACAACAGTGACGCCAAGCTCGGAACACAGGTCGCGCAACATGCGCACCACCGTCTCCCCCGTGCGGTGGTCCAGGTTCGCCGTCGGCTCGTCGGCCAGCACCAGCGTCGGGTTGCTGATCAGCGACCGCGCGATCGCGGTGCGCTGCTGTTCGCCACCCGACATCTTGGTCGGCTGATGGTGCACGCGATGCCCGAGCCCGACGAGTTCGAGCAGCTCCAACGCCCTCTTGCGCAACGACTTCCGGTCGTACGGCTCGAACATCAGCGGCAGCTCGACATTTTCCACGGCCGACAGGAACGGAATCAGGTTGTAGCTCTGGAAGATGAATCCGATGGTGTCGTGGCGCAACGCCGCGAACTGGCTTTCGGTCAGCGTCGCCGTGTCGCGGCCGCCGACCTTCACCGTTCCCTTGGTCGGCCGGTCGAGGCCTCCGATGATGTTGAGCAGTGTCGACTTTCCGCTGCCGCTCGGCCCCATCAGGCAGACGAATTCACCCGGCATCACCGTGAGTTCGGCAGCGACGAGTGCCTTGACGACCTCGTCGCCGAGCTTGTGCAACTTCCACGCATCGGAGATCTCGATCACCGGTTCAGGCCCGCCGGCATCGAGTGCGACGTCCGGTCTGGTTTCTTCGACTGCGGTCATCGCTTAGCCTCCTGCTGTCAGAGAACGAATCGGTGGTCGCGAGGCGGCGTTCCAAGTCGGCACGATGCTGGTGACGAACGCGGCGACGATGCTCACACCGATAGCGATCGCCGCGCCGAACATCAGCCCATTTCCCGATATGCCCGTCGCTACCAAACCAACTGCGCCGAGGGTGATTCCGGTCAACGCGGCCAACACCGCACCCGCCAGCGCTCCGAGCACTGCTGCGATTACCGGCTCGACGAGCAATGCGGCCACGACAGGTTTGCGAGGCACCCCGTTGGCACCGAGGACACCGAGTTCGCGAGTGCGGTGGCCGACGGTGCGGGTGGTCGCCACCGCGACCTCCACCACGCCGACCAACAGCACGGTCACCGCGATCAGCACAACCGCGCGCCCGATCTCCTCGGCGTGCCCCAGAGTCGCCGATTGCGCACGGATTCCGTCGGACATGCCGAACACGATCACCACCAGGAATGCACCGGTAGCGGTCGTAATGACGGGTAGCACCATTTCGCGGATTCGCCGCCGCGCGGCCAGCCACCCGTAGGACAAACCCTTGCGCAGCATCAGTGTTCTCCCTTCTTCGCGCAAGCGCTCATCAGCGATCCCCCAGCAATGAAACGGGTCGTTGTTGCAACAGCCGATGCACCGGAATGAGCGCGCCGACGATCGCCATCGCGGGCAGGAACCCGTCGACCATACCGGCCCCCTGCAGCCACGCCGTCGGCGTTGCAATGCCGGGAATCACCAGCGCCACTGCCGCACCCGCGCTGATCACACCAACCAGGTAGGCGGCGATGAAGACGATGGCCGACTCGACGAGGAAGAAGTACAGCACCTCGTCGGCGAGTCCGATGCTGGACATGATGCCGAATTCGCGGCGGCGTTCCTGGACGGCGGCCAGGAAGGACGACACGGCGATCACGAAACCCAGCCCAAGTCCAATGGTGGAGATCAGGCCAAGGGTTGAGCTGGTCACCTTTCCGGAGAACAGCGCCGAGAATTTCTGTTCGAATGTCAGCGGACCGGAGCCGCCGACCGTGTCGTAGATCAGACCGCCGCCGCCCAGATCCGGCGTGACCGACGGGTCGGACGTCGACTCGAGGCCGACAGCGCTTCCGAAGACCTGCGCCAGATCGCGGCGCTTCTCGTCGCCGGGCCGAGCGAAGATCGTCCACCAGCCGTTGTCCCCGACGATCGACTGCGCCAGCGTGGTCGCGACGGTGATCGATTGGCCGCTACTGGCAACGCTGACGACGAGGCTCTGTCCGCCGACCGCTACCTGGTCGCCAGCACGCAGCCCGAGCCGCTCCGCCAGCTTGGCGCCCAAAGTCGCTTGGCCGCTAGGAGTCTCGTCGTTCCCGCGCAGCGACACCGTGTTGCCGTCGATGGTGGTGATTCCGGACAGGGTGCGGGTGGCCGTCCAGCCCGCCGGGATGGTGATCATGGGCGCGTCACCATCGGCGACGAGCGCCTGGGCGTTGGCGTCGTAGTGCACCCCGGCGGCCGGTACCGCCCACAGCTGCGCGCCGCCCAGAACGTCGGTCACCGAATCAGCTCCGGTGATCGCGAAACTCGACGAGATCGTGCGGACGACCGTCACGCAGGCGATTGCAAGCGCGATGCCGAGCACGGACAGCACGAACCGTTCAGGGCGGCGACGGATGTTGGCCAACGCGAACCGGACGAGGCACACGAAGGTGTTCCCGGAAGCAGTGGCGATCGCCGGCGATCGAACAGTTGTGGGCCCTTTACCGATCTGACTGGTCTCCACAAGCTCCGATGGTGGGATCGAAAAGTTTCGCTCACGGCCGCGCGGAATGTCGGCGGGGTTAACTCGGCAGTGTTCCGGTTAAGGGGTTGTGTCGCGGACACAACGGATTTCGTTGCCTATTCAGGCGCGACGGCCGATTCCCGCCATCATCAGTGGGGAGCAGACCCGCATCTCCTCGTCGAGGCGTGCCGAGGCGGCATCGGCCCAACTCGCGCTCATGCGTTGATGCGCGGCCATGGCCGCGCCTCTTCGAGTTCGTAGGCCAGCTCGAGCAGCCTGGCCTCTTGTCCGTGCGGCGCGACGAACATCATGCCGACCGGTATCCCCGATGCGGATTCCGCAAGCGGCAGCGAGATGGCGGGTTCGCCGGTGGCGTTCTGCAACGGGGTGAACGCCACCCATTCAATGAGCCGATCGATGATCTGCCGGTAGTCCGCGGTGGGGTCGAGATGGCCGATGCGCGGCGGCACCTCGGCCAGCGTCGGCGTCAGCACCACGTCGTGAATGCTGGTGAGCCGCGACGTAATCCGGCGCATGCGCGAGAGCCGGGCGATCGCCAGCGGCAGCTTGTGCAGATTGCGCGCAGCGTGGCGCTCCAGTCCGAGCGTCAGGTTGTCCAGTCGGGTGCGGTCGAAACTCTCACCGAACGAGCGGCGCCCGCCGCGGACGAGCGCGAACGCCAAGAACGACCAATACAGGAGAAAGTCGTTCATGAACTGTCGCGGCACCGGGTTGTCGATCGCGGTGACCGTGTGACCCAACTCCTCGAGCAGCGCGGCGGTCTTGAGGGTGAGTTCGCGAACCTCGGGGCTGGCCTCACGCGAAATCGAGTGCGTGCACACCGCGATTCGCAGCCGCTGCTTCCCTGGATGTGTCACGTCGCCGATCGCGGGGAGCTTCGGGTTGCGCGACACCCGCTCCATCTCGCGGTAGAACGCCGCCGTGTCGCGCACCGACCGGGTCACGACGCCGTTGGCGACGATGCGCAGCGGCATCTGGCGCATGTCCTTGTCCAGCGGAAGCCGGCCGCGCGACGGCTTGAGGCCGACTAATCCGTTGCAGGACGCAGGGATTCGGATGGATCCGCCCCCGTCGTTGGCGTGGGCGATCGGCACGACACCCGCCGCGACGAACGCGCCCGATCCCGACGACGAGGCGCCTGCGGTGTAGTCGGTATTCCACGGGTTGCGCACCGGGCCGAGCCGAGGATGTTCGGCCGACGCGCTGAACCCGAACTCGGACAGCCTCGTCTTGCCCAGCGGCAGCAGGCCCGTCGCGAGATAGGCGCGCGCGAAATCGCCGTCGACGGACGCCGGGTGCGGGTCCCATGCGTCGGTACCCTGCATCGTCGGCATGTCCCCGACAGCGACGTTGTCCTTGATGTAGGACGGCACGCTGTCGAAGAAGCCGCCGTAGGGCCGCGTCCCGTTCGCCCGCGTCCGCGCGCGGTCGAACGCCTCGTACGCCAGGCCGTTGAGGGTCGGGTTGACGGCCTCGGTGCGGGCAATGGCAGCTTCGACAAGTTCGGCGGCCGAAACCTGTCCGGCCCGCAGCGCGTCAACCAGACCAACAGCGTCAAGGTCGCTAAGGGCGTCGTCGCCGAACGCATGAATGTGCGAGGTCACGCACCGACGGTACCAACTCGTACCGCTGCCTTGGTCAGCCGACGCAAAAGACCCCTAGAAAAAACTAGGGGCCTTTGCGTGTGCTTGCGTCTGTTAGGCCTGGCCGACCTCGAACCGGACGAACCGAGTCACGGTCACGCCCGCCTCGTCGAGCAGCGCCTTGACGGTCTTCTTGCTGTCGGACACCGACGGCTGATCCAGCAGCACGACGTCCTTGTAGAAGCCGGTCACGCGACCCTCGACGATCTTGGCCAGCGCCTGCTCCGGCTTGCCCTCGTTGCGGGCAGTCTCCTCGGCGATGCGGCGCTCGTTGGCCACCAGGTCCTCGGGCACGTCGTCGCGCGTCAGGTACTTGGCCTTCAGCGCGGCGATCTGCAGGGCGACCGCGTGCGCGGCGTCTGCGCCATTGCCGTCGGATCCCGTGTACTCGACCAGAACGCCGACGGCCGGCGGCAGGTCGGCGGCCCGCTTGTGCAGGTACGTCTCGACAGTGCCATCGAAATACGCGACGCGGCGCAACTCGAGCTTCTCGCCGATCTTGGCGCTCAGGTCCGCGATGGTCTGCTCCACGGTGGTATCGCCGATGGGTGAAGCCTTCAGCGCATCGACGTCAGCGGCCTTGGCAGCCGCGGCGGCCGCCACGATCTGATCGGCCACCGACTGGAACTCGGCGTTCTTCGCGACGAAGTCGGTCTCGGAGTTCAGCTCGATCAGCGCGCCGTGCTTGGCGGCAACCAGGCCTTCTGCGGTGGCCCGCTCGGCGCGCTTGCCGACGTCCTTGGCACCCTTGATACGCAACAGCTCGACAGCCTTGTCGAAGTCGCCCTCGGCCTCGACCAGCGCGTTCTTCGAGTCCAACATGCCGGCACCGGTCAGCTCCCGAAGTCGCTTGACGTCGGCAGCGGTGTAGTTCGCCATATCAGCCTTTCCTACTAAACGTCTGTCTTCGGTTCGGTTTGGATGTCCGCCTCCGGGGTGCCGGGCTCTGCACCCGCGGCGGTTGGGCTGGCGGTCGCAGTGGCGCCCGCGAGCAGCTCCTGCTCCCACTCGGCGAGCGGCTCGGCGCCCTCGGCCTCGGGCTTGTCGCCGTTGCCGCCGATGCCGGAGCGGGCCTGAAGACCTTCGGCGACCGCGGAGGCGATCACGCGGGTCAGCAGCGCGGCCGACCGGATCGCATCGTCGTTGCCCGGGATCGGGTAGTCGACCAGATCGGGGTCGCAGTTGGTGTCCAGGATCGCGATGATCGGGATGTTCAGCTTGCGCGCCTCCGCGACCGCGAGGTGCTCCTTGTTGGTGTCGACGACCCAAATGGCCGACGGCACCTTCTGCATGTCGCGGATACCGCCGAGGCTGCGCTCGAGCTTGTTCTTCTCGCGCGTCAGCATCAGGATTTCCTTCTTGGTGCGACCCTCGAAACCACCGGTCTGCTCCATGGCCTCGAGTTCCTTGAGGCGCTGCAGGCGCTTGTGCACGGTGGAGAAGTTGGTGAGCATGCCGCCCAACCAGCGCTGGTTCACGTACGGCATGCCGACGCGGGTGGCCTCTTCGGCGATGGATTCCTGCGCCTGCTTCTTGGT
The DNA here is from genome assembly GCA_035253445.1 of Mycobacterium sp. GTDB lineage: Bacteria > Actinomycetota > Actinomycetes > Mycobacteriales > Mycobacteriaceae > Mycobacterium. The sequence goes on along the minus strand of DATFCF010001008.1, from coordinate 13,993 downwards.
GCCGACGAACATGATGCTGCCGCCGTGGGCGACGGTCTCTTTGACGAACTCGTACGCCTTGTCGATATAGGTCAGCGTCTGCTGCAGGTCGATGATGTAGATGCCGTTGCGGTCGGTGAAGATGAACCGCTTCATCTTGGGATTCCAGCGACGGGTCTGATGCCCGAAGTGGGTGCCGCTGTCAAGCAGCTGTTTCATGGTTACGACAGCCATAGTGGCCATGTCCTTGTCGTTGTCGGTTGACGCCCGGCACCGGTGGTGCCAAGCCCTGGTGACTGCGGGTTGCCGGACCCGTTTGTAAAACGGGACCGCCGGCATCCGGGTACGACCTTGACGAACCGGGTCGTGGTGCAGACACGCGAAGTCAGCCCGCTCGGGCGAGCTGCGGTTAGCAGTTTACACGGTGAAACAGGGTGTTTTTCCGTCCGGCGGGCAGGAGCGATGGGCCCACGCCCGCAGGGCAGGGGACGACCCGGGGTCATGCACAGTGACCTGGCTATCCACAGTCTGGGGCCTGGATATGGCGAACCGAGGAGCTTCGCGGTGAGCTGGACATATGCCCAAGCTCGTGGCGGTAGCGGTCATCGCCCTGCTGTGCGCCGCGCCGGCTCACGCCGAGGATGGCCGGCTGGATTGGCCGCTGCGGCCGCGACCTGCGGTGACACGAATATTCGATGCGCCGTCGCCGAACTGGAATCGCGGGCACCGCGGCGTCGACCTGGCAGGGGCGCCCGGCCAACCGGTGTACACCGCCGCAGCAGGCACGGTGGTGTTCGCCGGCGAGCTGGCCGGTCGCCCGCTGGTGTCGATCGCGCATCCAGGTGGGCTGCGAACCAGCTACGAACCGGTGCGGCCGTCGGTGCGGATCGGGCAGCTCGTCGACGTCGGCGCGCCGGTCGGTGACCTGATGGCCGGTCATGCGGGCTGCGCGGCCGCGGCCTGTCTGCACTGGGGCGCGATGTGGGGGCCGGCGTCTCGCGCCGACTACGTCGATCCGCTCGGGCTGTTGGCGAGCACACCCATCCGCCTGAAACCGCTGCACGGCTAACACGCCTACCGTCGAAACCATGACCACCGACGCTCACCGCTCACGCCCGCTTCGGTTCGGCCTGCACACCGCGGTGCCCCGCGGCACGGAGTTCGGCACATTCGCAATGTCGGTGCAGGACGCTGGTTTTGACGTGCTGACCATCCCCGATCATCTGGTCGCATCCGTGTCGCCGTTCGCAGGTGCGACGGCCGCCGCGGCGGCCACGGACCGCTTACACATCGGAACGCTGGTGTTGAACAACGACTTACGCCATCCCGTCGACACCGCCCGCGAGGCCGCGACCGTCGCCGCCATCTCAGGAGGCCGGTTCGAATTGGGTCTCGGCGCCGGCCACATGAAATCCGAATACGACGCCGCCGGGCTCCGGTTCGATTCCGGCGGGACACGGGTTGACCGGCTCATCGAGGCGGTCGACGTGATCCTGCCGCTGCTTGCCGGCGAGCCTGTCGGCGTCGACGGCGCCCACTACCGGGTGCACGCCGACGCGGGCGAACTCGTCGCCGCGCCAGGCGTACCCGTCCCGCTACTCATCGGCGGCAACGGAACCCGGGTGCTGCAGCTGGCCGGCCGGGTCGCCGACATCGCCGGGCTGGCCGGCTTCAGCCACAACGGCGACGCGACCAAAGTCGAGCTCACCCACTTCGACGCCGCCGGTTTGGACAACCGGATCGCCGTCGTGCGTGCTGCGGCGGGCGACCGGTTCGACACCGTCGAGCTCAACGCGCTGATTCAGTTCGTGGTGCACACCGACGACCCCGAATCGTCAGCGGCCGAGCTGGCCGCGGCCTTCGGCGGCATCTCACCGCAATTCGTGATGGATTCACCGTTTGTTCTGCTCGGCACGCATGAGCAGATGGCGCAGACACTCGTCGAGCGTCAACAGCGGTTCGGGGTGAGCTATTGGACGGTGTTCGACGAGTGGATCGGGCGAGAGTCGGCGATGCCCGACATCGCGAAAGTCATTGCGTTTCTTCGCTAGCGATTACGCGCGGGGGTGGGCCTGATCGTGCACCGCCCGCAGCCTCGCGACCGTGACGTGGGTGTAGAGCTGCGTGGTCGCCAACGTCGAGTGGCCGAGCAGTTCCTGCACGACGCGTAGATCCGCGCCGCCTTCGAGCAGATGCGTGGCGGCGCTGTGCCGCAGCCCGTGCGGACCGATATCGGGCGCACCGTCGACGGCCGCCATCGTCTGGTGCACAACGGTGCGCGCCTGCCGCGGGTCGAGTCGACGACCGCGGGCGCCGAGCAACAGTGCCAGGCCCGAGTCTGCGGTCGCCAGCGCGGGACGGCCGTCGGACAACCATGCCGCCAGCGCAGCCTGCGCGGGCTCCCCGAACGGCACCGTGCGCTGCTTGTTGCCTTTACCCAACACTCGCAGCACTCTGCGCGGTGTGTCTATGTCGTCGATGTCGAGGCCGCAGAGCTCGCTGACCCGAATGCCGGTGGCGTATAACAGCTCCACGATCAGTTGATCACGCAGCGCCATTGGATCGCCTTGCTGTGCACCGGATTTCGCAGCAGACATGGCGTCAAGCGCCTGATCCTGCCGCAAGACGGCCGGCAGCGTTCTGCGGGCCTTGGGTACCTGCAGCCTGGTGGCGGGATCGCTCGGCATCAGCCCGCGTCGCGTCGCCCACGCGGTGAATGTCTTGACAGCCGAGGTGCGTCGGGCCAGCGTCGTGCGAGCCGCACCCGCCGACGCCTGCGCCGCCAGCCAGGACCGCAGCACCGGCAGGCTCAGGTTGGACAACGCGGCGTCGGGCGCCCGCTGCTCGAGAAAGTCGACCAACGACCGCAAATCGCCGAGGTACGCGCGGCGGGTGTGGTCGGAGCGGCCGCGTTCCAACGCCAGGAACTCGTCGAACGCGTCGAAGACAGGTCCAAGCCCCGCGTCGGTCCGCTCTCCCCTGCCCTTCGGGCGTGGGCCCAGCCCGCCGGTGTCCACTCCCCTACCGTCGCAGACGCGAACGCCTCGCCTCAGTTGACGCGCCGCAGGGTCTCCGGCGTCAGCTCCTTCAGGGAGCGATACCCGTCGACGGCCATGGTGACGTCAGCCTCGGCGAGCAGAGAGCGCAGCACGTGCACGATGCCGTCGACGCCGCCGAGGGCCAGGCCGTAGACGTACGGCCTGCCGACGACGACGGCGGTGGCACCGAGCGCCAGCGCCTTGATGATGTCGACGCCGCTGCGAATCCCCGAGTCGAACAGCACGGGCAGGCCGTCAGCGGCGTCGACGACCCCCGGCAAGCATTCGATGGCAGGCACGCCGCCGTTGGCCTGACGGCCGCCGTGGTTGGAGCAGTAGATGGCGTCGACGCCGCCGTCTTTGGCGCGCCGCGCGTCGTCGGGGTGACAGATGCCTTTGACGATCAGCGGCAGGTTGGTCAGCGAGCGCAACCACGGCAGGTCGTCCCACGTGAGCGGGTTCCCGAAGATCTGCACCCATCGCATCGCCGCGGCCTGCGGATTCTCCTCGGGCGTTTGTTGCAGGCTCGCGCGGAACACCGGATCGCTGGTGTAGTTGGCCAGGCAGAGCCCGCGCAGGAAGGGAAAGTTGGACGTCGTCAGGTCCCGCGGCCGCCACCCCGGTATCCAGGTGTCCAGCGTGACGACGATGCCCTTGAACCCGGCGGCCTCGGCGCGATGCACGAGGCTGGCCGCCACATCGCGATCGGTCGGGGTATAGAGCTGGAAGAACCCTGGGGTGTCGCCCAATTCGGCGGCGACCTGCTCGAGCGGATCGACCGACATCGTCGAGGCGATCATCGGCACACCGGTGCGCGCGGCGGCGCGGGCCGTCGCCAGATCACCGTGCCCGTCCTGCGCGCACAGGCCGATCACGCCGACTGGCGCCATCAGGATCGGCGACGGCAGGTTGAGGCCGAACAGTTGCACCGATAGGTCACGGTCGTTGGCGCCGATGAACATTCGTGGCATCAGCCCCCACCGCTCGAAGGCGGTGACGTTGACCCGCTGAGTGCGCTCGTCACCGGAGCCGCCTGCGACGTAGGACCACATCGACGCCGACATCGCCGCCTCGGCCTTTGCCTCGAGTTGGGCGAAGGACATCGGCAGCGACGGCACGGTGCCCGACAGGCCCTGAAGGTAGATCTCAAGCTGGTAATCCGCGAACGCCATGGGGTTAGCGTGCCAGCCCCCGGTCAGGCGGTGGCCTTTTCCTCCGCTTCGGCGAGTTCACGCTTCCACTGCCGGAAGGTCTCCTCGGTACGGCCGCGCCGCCAGTAGCCCGAGATCGACGATGCCCATTTGGCGTCGACGCCGCGTTCCTTGCGGATGTAGGGCCGCAGGTTGTGCATGACGGCCTGGGCTTCACCGTGGATGAACACCTGCACTTGGCCGGGCAGCCACTCAGCCTTCTTCACCGCAGCAATGAGCGGCGAGTGGTCGCCGGCCTGGTCGTCGGGCACGAGGTCGGCGCGGCCGCCCCGGTGGACCCACCGCAATTCGACGCCGGCCGGCTTTGTCAGCGCGACCTCGTCGTCGGGTCCACCGATTTCGATGAATACCTTGCCAATTGCGTTGTCGGGCAACGCTTCCAGAGCTGCGCTGATCGCGGGAAGACCTGCCTCGTCGCCGGCGAACAAGTGCCAATCGGCGGCCGGGTCGGGTGAATAAGCCCCGCTGGGCCCCATCAGATAGGCCGGTTGGCCGGGTGTCGCCGCTGCTGCCCATGGCCCAGCGACCCCTTGGTCACCGTGCACGACGAAGTCGACGGTGATTTCGCGGCGCTCGACGTCGACGCGACGGACGGTGTAGGTACGCACGGTTGGCTGTTGCTCGACCGGCAAGTCCTTGAAACTATCCAGCGTCAGCGGCCGCGGAAGCCCGGCGACGTCGATCCCGTCGTCGACAAACACGATCTTGACGTAGGCGTCGGTGAAGTCGTTGGGCGTGAATGTGTCGAATCCCGTCCCATTGCCTAAGCCGCCCAGCACAACCCGGATCATGTGCGGCGTCAATTGCTCGGTGTGCACCACTTCGAACGTGTGCACGGGACGTCCTGCCACTGTTCCTCCAAACCTCAGCCGGCCATTTCGTTAGCCGACCTCATCGACTATACGAGCGCGTCGTGACCGGGGGCGGTCTACCTGGCCAGCACCCCTGCCGCCACCTTGGGCTGCCAGTCCGACGTCAGCAGTGCACCGAAGTTGTCGTCGCGGTTGCCGCGCAGGGCGGAGTTGACGTCGCGGATGCAGAAGATGAACGCCGGACCGCTGAACCCCGTCTGTGCTGCTTTCCACAGCACGTCGGTGATCTGACGGGCCTGCTCTTCCTGGCTGACACCTTCAGCCGAGGGATCGCTCGTCGGTGCGCCCAACTCCGTCATCCAGATCTTCATGTCGCCGTCGCCGTGGTACACCATGATCCGGCGAACCAGCTCGACGTCGAGCCATCCGTTCAGAGGGTCGGCGGCCAGTCCGTCGGGAAACACATACGGATGCATGGCCGCGGCGTCGAAGTATCCCTTGGCGCCCGCCGCATACATCCCGTTGACGAAATCCGGGGGTCCGTCCGGTGTGAACGCGGGGCTCAGGCCCGCTGCGATGACAGTGCTGTGCGGCTGCACCGCCTTGATCGCGGGATAGGCGGCCTTGAGGAGTTCTGTGTACCTTTGCGCACGGTTGTCGACGAAGCCGAAGAACAGCGGCAGGTTCGGCTCGTTCCAGATCTCCCAGTCGGACACGCGGTCGCCGTAGCGCTGCACCACCTTCGCAGAGAAACTGGCGAACACGGCGGGGTCCACCGGCGGGGCGCTGAAGTAACTGCCCGGCGCGCGCGCCCAGTCGGGGGTGTAGGCGATCAGCCCCAGCACCTTCATGCCCCGTGCCAGTGCACCGTTGATCCAGTGATCGACGTAACCCCAGTTGAATGCGCCCGGCATCGGCTCGACCAGATGCCAGTCGATGAGGACCCGCAGCCATGTCGCTCCGGTTTTTGCGGCGGCGTCGAGCTCGCCGTCGGCTTCGATGTCGCTCATCCAGGTCATCGGTGCGCCGACGCTGAAGCCGTAGCCGTCCGGCGGTACGACTACCGCCTCCCCCTCGGCTTCCGCGGCCCGAAAGCCCGTAACCGAGAGCAGGACGGTGAGCAGAACGACGGCCGCGATTCGGCCGACGACCCTGCTCAGCGCGTTATGCATGACAGCTAACTTACCGGAGGGCCAACTTCCACCGGCCGTCCTGACACACCACCAGCCCGGAGAGTTCGAGCACCGCGAGTGGACCCAGCACCTGCGTTGCTGGCAAACCGGACGCCACCGCAATCTCATCTGGAGTGCGGGCACCGCGCGCCGGGAGTGCGTCGTACACCCTCTGCTCGGTGTCGCCCAGCCCGTCGAGCGGGGACACCGGCCGCTGCTCATCGGGCGCGAGTTCGCCCGCCCGGCCCACCAGCTCGACGACGTCCTCCGCCCGGGTGACGAGGTTGGCTTCGCCCCGCAACAACGCGTGGCATCCGACCGACGCCGATGAGGTGACCGGCCCGGGCACCGCGCAGACGGCGCGGCCCAGCGCCCTGGCCCATGCTGCGGTGTTCGCGGCGCCGCTGCGCGCTCCGGCCTCGACGACCACGGTGGCCCCGGCCAATGCGGCGACCAACCGGTTGCGGGTGAGGAACCGGTGCCTGGCTGGCCGCACGCCGGGCGGGTATTCGCTGACGACCAGCCCTTCCTCGCGGATCCGGTGCAACAACGCCGCGTGCCCCGCCGGGTACGGCACGTCGATACCACCGGCCAGCACCGCGACGGTCAACCCGTCGGCGGCAAGCGCGGCCCGGTGGGCGGCCCCGTCGATTCCGTACGCCGCACCAGACACCACAGCGACATCCCTGCCCGCCAAACCATCAGCCAGATCACCCGCGACATATTCGCCGTAGGCAGTGCTGGCTCGGGTGCCGACGATCGCCGCGGCCCGGTCGGCGACATCCCGCAGGTTGCCCGGCCCCACCACCCAAAGCACCATCGGCGGACGCCCTCGCGGGCGCTGCCGGGCGCCTACCCCGTCGAATGCGGCGAACGCCAACAGTGGCCACTCGTCGTCTTCGCTCGTCACCAGCCGCCCACCCAATCGAGACAGCACTTCAAGATCCTTTGCAGCACAATCAATCTGACGCCTTGCCTCGGTGTCACGCGCGAGCGGCACGCCGACCTTGCCGCGCACCACGTGATCGACTGCCTCAACGGGCCCGACGGCCGCAACCAACTCGGCCAACTCCGGGCACGGCGGTTCGGCGACCCGCGACAGGTACGCCCACGCACGAGCAATGTCGTCGGTCATCGGACACTGCCTGCCTGTCGGAAGCTCAACGCCGCGGTCACGTCCGCCAGTACCGGCGAGGACCGACCAGCCAGATCGGCAAGCGTCCACGCGACCCGAAGTGTCCGGTCGACCCCGCGGATGCTGAGCTGCCGACGATCGAGCGCAGTACGCAGCGGCTCCATCGCTTTGGCCTCCACCCGAAACTGGCGTCGCAGCAACGCCCCGCTGACCTCGGCGTTGGTACGAATGCCGTGGGGCTGCCACCGCTGGGCGGCCGCAGTCCGCGCCGCAGCCACCCGCTCACGGACGCAATCTGTCGACTCACCCTCCTCCGGCGCGAACGCGCCCGCCCGCACAGCGTGCATCTGCACGCGCAGGTCCACCCGATCGAGCAGCGGACCGGACAGCTTGCCGAGGTATCGCCGCTTTTCGCTCGACGCGCAGATGCAGTCGCGCGGATCCGCGGGGGCGCACGGACAGGGATTGGCGGCCAGTACCAATTGGAACCGTGCCGGGTAACGCGCAACGCCGTCACGACGGGCCAGCCGAATCTCGCCGTCCTCCAAAGGAGTTCGTAGCGCCTCCAATGCGCTCGAGCGCAGCTCCGCGCATTCGTCGAGAAACAGCACACCCCGATGCGCGCGACTGACGGAGCCCGGGCGCGCAAGCCCGGAACCACCGCCGACCAACGCCGCCACGCTCGCAGTAGGGTGCGGTGCGACGAACGGCGGCCGGGTGATCAGCGGCGTGTTGCCCGACAGCAGGCCTGCCACCGAATGGATCGCCGTCACCTCCAGCGACTCGGCGTACGACAACGGCGGCAGCAACCCCGGAAGACGTTGAGCCAACATCGTTTTGCCCACGCCAGGCGGTCCGGTCAGCATCAAGTTGTGTGCACCAGCAGCCGCCACCTCGACCGCATAGCGGGCATGCGATTGGCCGATCACGTCGGCGAGATCACTCGACGGCTCCGACGCCGACTGTGGCGCATCGATCCGGTCGTCAAGCTGCACCTTGCCGGCGAGCCAGGATTGCAGCTGACCCAGCGTCCGCGCGCCCCACACGTCGATGCCGTCGACAAGGCTGGCCTCGGCGAGATTGTCGACAGGCACGACAACGGCCGGCCACCCTTCGCGCTTGGCGGCGAGCACGGCCGGCAGCACACCCTTGACGGGACGCACCCGCCCGTCCAGCGCCAATTCGCCAAGCAGCACGGTCTTTTCGAGACGTTCCCAGTCCTTCTTGCCGTGCGCCGACAACACCGCCGCGGCGAGGGCCAGGTCATAGACGCTTCCCATCTTCGGCAAGGTGGCCGGCGAGAGCGCCAGCGTCAGCCTGGCCATGGGCCAGCTGTTGCCGCAGTTGGTGATCGCCGCGCGGACCCGGTCGCGCGACTCCTGCAGCGCCGCGTCAGGCAGCCCGACAAGGTGCACGCCCGGCAGGCCCGACGTGATGTCGGCCTCGATCTCGACGATCTCGCCGTCCAGCGCGCGTACCGCAACGGAGAACGCCCTGCCCAGCGTCATCAGCCGATCCCCTGCAAATGAGTTACTTCGGGGGTCCGCCGGCGTCCGATGCGCACACCGATGACATCGATGCGCACCGCCGCCCAGCTGCCGTTCTGTGCGGCCAGCCAGACGCCTGCCAGGCGGCGTAGTCGCCGCACTTTGTTGGGTGTCACCGCCTGCGCGATGCCGCCGAATTGGTCGCTGGTACGGGTCTTCACCTCGACAAACACGACGATGCGCCTGGCGTCGTCCGCGGCGATCACGTCCAGCTCGCCATATCGGCAGCGCCAATTGCGGACCAGCACTCGCAGTCCTAGCGACTCGAGGTGATCGACTGCGAGTTGCTCACCAAGCGCGCCGATCTCGGCACGGGTCAACGTAGTCATGGGGCCACGGTGCGGACCGGCACTGACACGACGCCGACGCGGAACCCCCGCCTCCACTAGTTATCCCCAGTCAGGCCTTCATCCACAACTACGGCACGCGCGGTTTCGTGGTCGTCAAGAATTGGGTACATGGTGTGATGGCCGACAAGTCGTTACACGGCATCGCCGACAGAGCAACCGACAGCGACGCATTCGAGTACACCGCTCGCGCCGGGTTCGCGGTCAGCGGTGTATTGCATCTGGTCGTCGTCTACATCATTCTGCGGATCGCGTTGGGTTCAGGCGGTAGCGCCGACCAGTCAGGCGCACTGACCACGCTGGCCCGCCAGACCGGCGGCGCGTTCATCATGTGGGCAGCCGTGGTCGGGCTGGTGGCCCTGGGCCTGTGGCGGATCGCCGAAGCAATCGTCGGGTCGAAGCCAGGCGAGGGCTCCGGACCTCGACAGGACGACACGCCGGCCTGGAAGCGCGCCAAGTCCCTTGGTCTCGCGCTCGTGAACTTCGCAATCGCGTTGTCCGCCGCCCGATTCGCGATGGGAAGCGGTCAGCAGAGCAGCCAACAGAACGCCGGCCTGAGCGCGCAGATGATGCAGACGGGCTGGGGCAAAGCTGTCCTGATCGCGATTGGGCTAGGACTTGTCGGAGTGGGCGGTTACCACGTCTACAAGGGCGTTTCCAAAAAGTTCTTGAAGGATCTGCGCGTTGCCGGCGGAACCGGAATCACGGCGACCGGCATCGCCGGCTATGCGGCCAAGGGTCTCGTGCTCGCCGGTGCGGGCATATTGGTGATCGTCGCGACCCTGCAGGCTGATCCGTCGAAGGCCACGGGTCTCGACGCCGCGGTCAAGGCACTGGGTCAGGCGCCGTTCGGCAAGTTCCTTCTCATCGCCGCCGCGCTCGGGATCGCGGCATTCGGCGTCTACAGCTTCGTCAGGAGCCGCTACGGCCGCATGTAGTCCCGCACGCAGAAAATCGCCCTACGTCCCGCCGCTCGAGAGCGCCTGGTACAGCGCCGCGATCTGCATCGGCTGGATCGCCGTGTTGCAGTTGCGCTGCAGGTCGATCAGCGGTTGCGCGATCCCCTTGAGTTCCGCGTACTCCTGCGGGCGGGAGGTGAAGTAGTCACGAACCGACTGTTCGGCGCCTGCGCCCTGCATGCCCGCGGCGGTCAGCACGTTGTTCGCGTCCGGATGCGTATCGAGCCACGCACCCGCGGAGGCCAGGACACCGCTGGCCGTGTGAGAGAACGAACTCGCGGTGCAGCCTGGTTGTGCGGCGGCTGACGGAATCGCGAAGGTCGCGGCGGCGAGCCCGCCTAGCGCAGCAGTAGCAAACGCGCCGCCCAATCCACGGCGCACGGCAGCTGGTGAGATCTTCATCGGACTTACTTCCTCAAATCTTTGCCATGGGCAACTTAATCCCCTGACCTGAGGCCAAACGTACCCACAGCGCTACAAGATCAACCCGAGATTGAGCGACGTTCGGGCGCCGTCACAAGTTCGTAAGAGCTACCAATTGGCACGCACGGCCAGAATTCGGCGAAGTCCTTCGCAGGGAACTCCTTCGGCTCGACGAGGTCAAGCCAGTTTCCGGTGTTGTCCTGCATGACCGCCTCCACGCCGTAGGGCCGCGGGGCCCGGCGTCATCAGCCTGACCTCGGTTTGGGCTGGCTCGGGTGCTTGCACAACCACCGGGATTTCTTCTCGCGAACGTTCCGTACCGCTCGACATTTTGCCGAATCTTCGAGTGGTACGGAACGTTCGGCAGGCACCTCGCCCGCGGGCCCGGCGCAGATGCGCCGCCAGCGCGACGGCCACGGAATGGTTCCGGGTTTCGGGCACAGCAACAGGTAAGTCCTGGACAAAGGGTATGTTTCTTTAGGTAAACCTCAGCTAAGAGCGCTGGCCGCGACGCGGCAGGGAAGAACGGGAAGGGATCTCCTTGATGCGACCACGTTGGAGCCGGATCGCCGCAGTTTTGTCCACGCTGGCCGTCGTGCTCGGTGCAACCGCCTGCTCCGGCTCCGACGAGGGCGACGAGCTGCTCATCTACAACGCCCAGCATGAGTCGCTGACCAAAGAGTGGATCGACGCGTTCACCAAGGAAACCGGCATCAAGGTGACCTACCGTCAGGGCGGCGACACCGAACTCGGCAATCAACTGGTGGCAGAAGGCGCGGCCTCCCCAGCCGATGTGTTCCTGACCGAGAACTCCCCCGCCATGGCCGCCGTCGAACGCGCCGGATTGTTCGCCGATCTCGGCGCCGACACCATCAATCAGGTTCCGGCGCAATACCGTCCGGCCAGCGGCAAGTGGACCGGCGTCGCCGCACGCACCACCGTCTTCGTCTACAACAAGACCAGGCTGCAGCCCGACCAGCTGCCCAAATCCCTGTTGGATCTGGAGCAACCCGAATGGAACGGCCGCTGGGGCGCGCCGCCGACCAAGGCGGACTTCCAGGCCATCGTCGCCGCCCTGCTCCAGCTGAAGGGCGAACCCGCGACCGCGCAGTGGCTGGCCGGGATGAAGACCAACGCCAAGATCTACAGCGACAACATCGCCACCTTGAAGGCCGTCAACGCCGGCGAGGTCGACGGCGGTGTGATCTACCACTACTACTGGTTCCGCGATCAGGCGAAAACCAAAGAGATGAGCGGCAATACGGCGCTGCACTACTTCAAGAACCAGGATCCTGGAGCGTTCGTCAGCCTGTCCGGCGGCGGCGTGCTGAAGTCGAGCAAGAAGCAAGAACAGGCGCAACAGTTCATACGGTTCATCACCGGCAAGTCGGGCCAAGAGGTGCTGGAGAAGGGCACCTCGTTCGAATACCCGGTGGCCAGCGACGTGCCGGCGAACCCCGCGCTGCCGCCGCTGGCCTCCCTGCAGGCGCCTGCCGTGGACCCCTCGACGCTGCAGGCCCAGCAGGTAACCGATCTGATGACGAAGGCTGGATTGTTGTAGGTGGTCGCTCCCCCCGTTCCAACCGCCGCAGCGCCGGTCTCGCGGTCAGCTCCGACCGCCCGGCCCGGCCCGTTGGTGACTGCCACGGTCGCGATCCTGGTCGCCGCCACCTTCATCCCGCTGGGCTATGTGGCGTGGTCGGCGGTTTCGATCGGGTGGACGCGTGCCTATGAACTGATCGTCCGGCCCCGCGTCGGCGAACTGCTGTTCAACACCATCGCACTGGTTGTCGTCACCGTCCCGCTGTGTGTGGTCATCGGTGTCGGCGTCGCGTGGCTGGTGGAGCGTACTGATCTGCCTGGCCGGGCGTTCTGGCGTCCGTTGTTCGTTGCACCGCTTGCCGTTCCGGCGTTCGTCAACAGCTACGCCTGGGTCGGTGTAGTCCCGTCGCTGCACGGGTTGTGGGCCGGAGTCTTGATCACCACGCTGTCCTACTTCCCGTTCATGTACCTGCCCGCGGCCGCGACGCTGCGTCGCCTCGATCCGGCCGTCGAGGAGTCGGCCCGCGCACTGGGATCCGATTCGGCCGGCGTGTTCTTCCGTGTCGTGCTGCCACAGCTGCGGCTGGCGATTCTCGGCGGCGGGCTGCTGATCGGTGTGCACCTGCTCGCCGAGTTCGGCGCGTTCGCGATGGTGCGCTTCGACACCTTCACCGTCGCCATCTTCCAGCAGTTCCAGGCCACCTTCGACGGTGCCGCCGGCAGCATGCTGGCCGGCGTGCTGGTGCTGCTCTGCTTGGCGCTACTTGTGTCCGAGGCGTCAGCGCGCGGTCACGCACGATACGCAAGGATCGGCACGGGCGTGCCGCGAGCAGCCACCCCGATCCGCCTCGGGCGCAACACCATAACGGCTCAAGTGGCGCTGGCCGTGTTGGCGGTGCTCGCCCTCGGCGTACCGGTGTGGACCATTCTGCGCTGGCTGTGGATCGGCGGCGCCGAGGTATGGGTGCTCGACGACATCGGCACCGCGCTCGCCCAGACCATCGGACTGGCCACCATGGCCGCGGTACTCACGACGGTGCTGGCGTTCCCCGTCGCGTGGGTCGCGGTCCGGTCCAGCGGGCCGCTGGCCCGCATGGTGGAAGGCGCCAACTACGTGACCAGCTCGCTGCCCGGCATTGTCACCGCGCTCGCGCTCGTCACGGTCACCATTCGCGTCGCTCCGCCGCTGTACCAAAGCGTGGCATTGATCGTGTGCGCCTACGTCCTGCTGTTCATGCCGCGCGCATTGGTCAACGTACGCGCCGGCCTTGCCCAGGTCCCGATCGGCCTCGAGGAGGCATCTCGATCACTGGGCAGTTCACCCACGGCCACCTTCTTGCGCGTCACCCTACGCCTGACAGCCCCCGCAGCCGCCGCTGGCGCATCACTGGTATTCGTCGCCGTCGCAACGGAATTGACCGCCACACTGTTGCTCGCACCGACCGGAACGCGGACGCTGTCGATGCTGTTCTGGTCATACTCCAGTGAGCTCGACTACGCGGCCGCCGCGCCCTACGCATTGGTCTTGGTACTGCTGGCGATTCCCGTGACTCTGATCCTGCTCCGGCAGTCGACCAAGGCGGCGGCGCTGTGACTCCAACCCCTGACTCCGAGATCACCCTCCAAACCCGCGAACTCGCAAAGTCGTTCAACGGCAACACCGTCCTGCATCACATCGACCTGGAGTTGAAGCCGGGCAGCACGACGGCGGTCGTCGGATCGTCGGGCTGCGGCAAGACCACGCTGTTGCGTCTCATCGCCGGGTTCGAGAACCCCGACGCCGGAACGATCGCGATCGCGGGTCGGCAAGTGGCCAGTCCGGAAAGCG
>DATFCF010001007.1:0-2775 GCA_035253445.1 Mycobacterium sp. | reverse complement strand
AGCGACTGGTCGCTAACGCGCGCGTCGCGGTTCTGTCGATCGGCGCCTATATCGGCGCAGCGATGGCCGAAGCGCAAGGCCTACCCATCCCGCCGCTACCCGAGGAGCAGCAGTGAGGTTGCCGCCGGGCACCCGCAAGCGATGCATGTTCTGCGACCACATCGCCATACGCGGCTTCACCGCCGTCATCCGAGAAACCGACCAACTGCTGCTGGGGTTCCGCTGCACCAGCAGCTACGCGTGCACGCAGCGGCAAACCAACCCCGACGGCACCGTCCGCTACCGCTACTCCCGCGCCGGTGGCCGCCTGATCACCAAACCGATGGACCCGGCCAGCCACGGCACCGCCGCCGGAGCTGCGTCGCACTACCGGCGAGGAGAGAAACCATGCTGGTCATGCACCATGGCTGCGCGCCGCTACAACGCCGACAGGGCAGCGAAATACCGCGAACGTCGACGTCGGGAGGCCGAAAGCACATAACCATCGACAAATGTCACTACCTGTGACATAATATCTGGCAGTTGGTCCCGAAAATTTTTCCGGAAAAGAGAAAACACCCCATGAGCAACCCGCAAATCACCGACCAGGCCGGAACCCTGGCGATCGGCGAAGTCGAATGCTTCGGCGACTGCGACATCGTCGCCAAGCACCGCGCCATCATCCACGCCTACGACCGGACCCGGGTCACTATCCCCAAAGGCAACCGGTACGTCGTCGTCCACGCCCACGACCACGCCGAAGTCGAAGCTGAGTCGGGTCAGGTGTTCGCCGACGGCTGGGCGCGGGTGTTTCTGTCCGGCGCCGCCGGTGCGCACGCCTGCGGGCGGTCCCTGATCATCGCTGACGGGCGTTCCAGCGTGGTGCTGGTCGGTGGGGCGCCCACGATCCGGCAGGCCAGCCAGTCCGCCCGCATCGAGTGCGGGAACATCGACGTCGAGCTGAGAGGCATGAAATGAGCAAGCTACGAACCCGGCTGCTGCTGGCGGCCGCAGCCGCCGGTGCCCTGCTGATCGGCGCACCAGCGGCGGCGCATGCCACCCCGGCGCAGGACGCCCAGTTTTACACGCTGCTCGGCAACGTTGGGATCGCGCCGACGGTGCTGTCGACCGCGTACGCGCACAATGTGTGCGCCAACGTGTGGGCCGGGTCGTCGCCGTGGACCGAGGTGTCCCGCATCTACAGCGCCGGCGGCTTGGATTGGGATTCTGCGACCCGGTTCGTCACCGCGGCGATCCTCGTGTACTGCCCACCTGCGGGCACCAATTCTGGCACCCCTGCCCCGTCTGGAGGTTTGACCGTATGACCGTGACCGTGTCCACCGTGCAGCGCGCATCGCTACGCTTCAACTCCGACTCCACCGTGCTGGACCTTGTGCAAGCGTTGACCGAGAACCTCGACGGCGAGTGGGATAACGCGAAGCTGCGTCTGGCCTCGACCTCCGCGGCAGATGAGGACGATGTGTGGGTGCTCGAGGCGGTGCTGTCAGAGACGTCGGAGCCGAACCGGCCGGAGGTGTGGCGCACCCACGACGGCGAACATGTGGCGGCGCCCTGGGCGCCTCCCGAAACCCTTCGGGGAGGCACATTCAAGCCGGTCCGCAAGTGTTCCTGCGGGGTCTACGGCGACGACGCGAGAATGTCCGAGCACATGACCATGGTGGCCGGCAAACGGTGGAGCGAAGAATGAGCTGGTCGACGTTCTGGCAGATCTTCATCCTCGTCGCCTGGTGCAGCATCTGGATCGCCATCGTCGGAGGCACCCTCAAATGAACCAGCTACGGCTCCTCGAGAAAGCCATCGCCAAACTACACCGCAAACACCAGCGAACGTGGATGGGGCACTGCAAATGCGGGTGGCGGCAACCAGCCATCGGCCCATTCGGTGATCCGGAGCCCGATCACTCCGACCATGTGGCACGCATCATCGCCGACGTTCTGAAGAAAGCGATCCCCCTGCCATGAGCAACAAGGACGTCATCATCGAGTGGCGGGTCTGCTGGAAAACCTGGCGCCGTGACCACCGCGGCGAAAAAGTCGAAACTGTCGTCACCGTCAATGCTGTCGACAAAACCCAGGCTCTCAGCTTCCTCGCCGACAACCCGATCCGGAACTGGATCGAATGCCGCGAAGTCACCTCATGGAGAAGGGTCGAACTACGTTGACCAACGTGACCCGGTTGCCGCGCCGCGACGACCGCGACAACATCACCGCACCCGACACCGTCACCCCCGCCGAACTGAAATCCCTGCTCGGCTGGCTCGGCCTGCCCCGCGAATGGTTCGCCGAACGCTGCAAAGTGTCCCGCCGACAAGTCATCCGCTGGGAAGACGGCGACACCCCCATCAGCGAAACAGCCAGCGCCGAAATCGTGCGGATCTGGAACGAAGCCACCGCCAAAATCATCGACATCGTCAACACCTCCACCACCAAGCAGGGCAGCAGCCCCGACGGTGTCATCACGCTGCGCACCTACCGCGTCGACGACGACTGCACCAACACCGGCTACCCCGCCACCTACCACCGCGCGCTGGTATGCCGCGCCATGGACCACCTGCTGATGCGGACCAGATACCGCGTCCAAATCCTGTGGGCGGAAGCATGATCTGGATCATCGTCTGCGGCGGAATCCTCCTGATGATCCTCTCCTACGGGGCCGGCACGGCCATCGTCGGCGACGACGAATCAGTGCTACTCACCCTCGCCGTGGGGTTCGTCACGATCGGGTTCCTCACCGCTCTGACCGTCGGTCTGTGCTACGGAATCAGCGAGGTCACGC
>DATFCF010001006.1:0-2797 GCA_035253445.1 Mycobacterium sp. | reverse complement strand
GATCTCGTCGCCGAGATGCTGATTCTCCTCCTCGCTGTACTGGAACTTGTCGAGGTGCGATCGCCACATCAGACCCTTGACGACGACACCGCGTTGCGCCGCGCCGCAGAACAACTCGGCGACCGTCGGGCCGCCGTCACGCATTTTCTGGTCCGGATCCCCGCGCCAGTCGGTGAAGAACAGGTGATCACCCTCGCGAAGCGACTCCACTTCGGTCACAAGGTGATCGAAGTACGTAGAGCCGTGGATCAGCGGCTCCGCACGATTGCCGGTGCACCACACAGGCAGACGCGAGGCGGTGTTGCCGCGTTCCGATGCGGTGAGGAACCAGTCCGAAACATTCATGGCCGCCGCCCCATCAGTCGATCGCGATACGACCGTCCGTCCGGGTCGTAGATCATCCGGTAGGCAGGTTCAGCCCACAGCCGCGTACACGGATCGACTCGTTCGATCTTGTGCGGCCGCAACCGGCGCCGCGCGCGCCGGACCGCCTTGGTATAGCCGCGCGCGATGCTGCGTTCGCCGTCCTTGGCGAACTCGTACTCGATCAGCGCGTCGCCGTAGGTCCGCGGCACCTGCACCGCATCTGATCCACATGGCGGCGGATCTGGCGGTTGTTCGGGCAGCGGACGCCGTGCCGCGTCCGTGCCCTGGAACCTGTCGCGTAGCCACGTCAGCGGGTTGAACAGGTGATCACCCTCGCGAAGCGCCTCCACCTGCGTGACGAGTCGGTCGAAGTAGCTCGCTCCGTCGATGAGGGCCTCCGCCTCATCGCCCTCACTCCACGCCGGCAGATCCCAACTGGGGTTGCCGCGTTCACTCGAGGTGAGGAACCACTCGGCTTGCTCCGACACCTTGTGGGGATGCCCACTTGATAGCCGAAATACGCAGTCCGGTCCGGTCCCTCTGCCAAGATCGGGCATGCCCGTTGCCCGGCGCTGCCTTGCGGTGATCTGCGCCCTCGTCATGTTGACCGCCTGCATGCCCGCCGCTCGACAGCCGGAGGCCACCTCCCCGACCACGGAGACCGCCAAGGCCGACGCGGTGATGCGCATCGTGCGCGACACCATGGCGCAGGCGCATCTGAAGGCCGTCATCGTCCGGGTGACCGTCGACGGCAAGGAAGTCGTCACCCAGGCGGTCGGCGAGTCGATGACCGGCGTGCCCGCGACAACCGGCATGCATTTCCGCAATGGCGCCGTCGCGATCTCGTACGTCTCAACGCTGCTGCTGAAGCTCGTCGACGAGAAGAAGGTGAGCCTCGACGACAAACTGTCGAAGTGGCTGCCCGAAATCCCGCATGCGGACCGGGTGACGCTGGGTCAGCTGGCACAAATGACCTCGGGCTACGTCGACTACGTCATCGGCAACACCGAGATGAACGACGCGCTCTATGCAAATCCGTTCCGGCGCTGGACCACCCACGACCTGCTGCAGTACGCCACCACCAAGCCGCTGCTGTATGCGCCCGGCACCAACTGGAACTATGCGCACACCAATTACGTGCTACTGGGTCTTGCCCTGGAGAAAGCCACCGGGCAGGACATGGCGACGCTGTTGTCCGACAAGGTACTTCGGCCCCTTGGGCTGACCAACACCGTCAACTCGATCACCGCAGAGATCCCGCCGCCCGTGTTGCACGCGTTCAGCTCCGAGCGACGTGCTGCACTTCAGATCCCCGACGGCACACCGTTTTACGAGGAAACGACGTACTGGGACCCGTCATGGACGATCACCCACGGCGCGATCCAGACGAGCAACATCTATGACCTCGAGGCGACCGCGCGAGGTATCGGTTCGGGCCAGCTGCTCACACCCGATTCGTACAAGTTGATGGTGTCGACCGATCTGCGGGGCAAGACCCGCAAGCTACCCGGCTGTACCACCTGCGATGAGATGAACGACATCTATACCTACGGCCTCGGGCTGGTCATCTCAGGAAATTGGCTACTGCAGAATCCGATGTTTGCGGGTTACGCGGCACTCGAGGCGTACTTACCGTCACAGAAGATCGCAATCGCCGTGGCGGTCACCTTTGCTCCCGAGGCGTTCGACGACCAGGGCAATTACCGCAACGAGGCCGACACCCTGTTCCGCAAGATCGGCGCCGAGCTGGCCCCAGAAGATGCGCCGCCTGTACCGCCGTCGAAATAATGTGACCGTGGCGCCCAAGGTTCTGTTCATCTACAACGAGCATCTAGCGACCGAAGCAATGCTGGGTGAGGCGTTCACGGAGTGCGGCTACGACGTCGACACGTTCGAGGTGGTGCCCGCCGAACGCGTCGACGATCCCGCCGTCGACGTGACCTTCCCGGAGCCGACCGGCTACGACGTGATCGTTCCGCTGGGTGCGCGGTGGCCGGTGTACGACGAGGCGTTGCGCGGCACCTGGGCGGGCAGCGAGATGCAGATGCTCGGCGACGCCGCGGACGCCGGGGTGGCGCTTCTGGGTATTTGTTTCGGCGGCCAACTGCTCGCGCAGACGTTCGGCGGGTCGGTCTCGCGGTCGGCCGTCCCCGAAATCGGCTGGTACGACGTGGCCAGCGACAATCCGGATCTGGTACCCGGTGGGCCCTGGTTCCAATGGCATTTCGACCACTGGACGCTGCCCCCTGGTGCGACGGAAATCGCACGCACCGCGAACTCGTCGCAGGCGTTCACGCTCGGCCGTGCGCTTGCCCTGCAATTTCACCCCGAGGTCGACCGTGCGTTGCTCGAGCTGTGGCTTGCCGACGACCGTGACGGCGAGGTCGTCGGCGTGGGTCTCAGTCACGATGAATTACGCTCCCGCACAACC
>DATFCF010001005.1:0-3158 GCA_035253445.1 Mycobacterium sp. | reverse complement strand
CGTCCCTCAGTGCGTGCGGCCACGTCCCCGTTGCGATCCTCGACATGTCAGGCGCTCTGATACTGGGATGGCCAGAATCGGGCGCCCGCCAGCTCCAGTCTGTCGATCGCATCGGTCAGACCGGTGCGAGCGATCCATAGTGCCTCGCTCACATCGCCTTCAGGAGCGTCCGACAAGGCACTGGCAGCTGCTTCGAGGTCGCCGTGGACCGTTTCCAACCGGACCACCAACCGATGCAACTCGCTCGCCGCATCCTCGCCGGTGACGACGTCGAGGAACCGGTACCAGTCCTGCGCCGAAGCGCCAGTCATGACGATCCTCGATCGGTTTCGATGGTGAGGACCGTCTCCGCGACGACCACGCTCCACTCGCGCGTGCTGGGGTAGCCGATGAACTCCGTCTCGTACCCGCAGCTCTTCAGCGCGTTGCGGAGGCCGAGCGTCCCGCTCTCGTCGTCGACGGTGATCCGCACGTGCGGCATGTCGTCTTCCGCCGGCGTCTCGATGACGAGCGTCCGGACCTCCTGAGACGGTCCAAGCAATCCGGCGACATCTCGGGCGACGTCGACGAGGTCCCCTAGCGCCCATTCGCCCCACGACTCGATGTCCGGTGTTGTCGTCACGCCGCAGCCTTGTCACTCGAACGATTCGCTGACCGAGCAGTGGGATTGCTGACGCCCTTGGCGCGCAGCGACCACGCGAGTCGAGAGAAGTTGCCGTTGTCGTCGATGTAGGCCGTCGCCGTCATGTCGCTGAATTCGACGGGCGTGAACGGGCTGGAGTCCGATTTGGTGTCGAGCACAGGCTGCACTGCTGCCTGGACCTTCACGGTCATCATCCGATTGGACTTCGTGACCTCAGGATCTCCGTCGACGACGTCGACAGCCCAGAGGAGCGTGCCCGTGTCCGGGTCTGATGCTTGGACTACCTGGTCCTTGGTCGAGCGGTCGTAATCCCTTACCGGCTTGATCTCCCCGACCATGTAGGCGCCGTGCGGAAAAGCGAGCCCGAAGTCGACTGGAATCTTTCGTGGCATTGCCATGGATCTCTCCTTCAGTTCGGTTCTGATGACCCCACTTCAACGACATCCACAGGACGCCAACACCACCTTTCGCGGACGCCTCAGGACGTCTACGGTCGAAAGGAACGTCCTCAAAACGTCCTCGGGGGAGAACATGGGCAACGAGCGGCTCCGAAGCAAACTCGCAGCAGCCGGAATGACAACGACGGACCTAGCCTCTGTGGTTGAGGTTGACCCGAAGACCGTCGAACGGTGGATGGGCAACGGCCGCATTCCGCACCAGCGTCACCGGGCCCTAGCCGCGAAAACACTCGGCGCCGACGAGACGTACCTGTGGCCCGAACTCATGGACGGCGATCACGCGGCCGCAGCCCGACAGGCCGAGGTGCTGGGGATCTACGCGACGAGGGGTGAGGTGCCTTTCGATCTCTGGCGACGACTGGTCGAGACTGCGACCGCCAATGTCGACATTCTCGTGTATTCGGGACTATTCCTGCTCGACAGCCACCCCGATCTTCCAGCGAAGCTGGTGGAGCGGGCCGCGGATGGACTCGAAGGTCGGTTTCTCTACGGTGACCCTGACTCTCAGACGGTGGCCTTGCGCGGTGATGAGGAAGGGATCGGAGCGAACCTCGCTGCCCGGATCCGGCTCAGCTTGACCTACATGCAGCCGGTGATTGGGGCACCCGGTCTCGAAATTCGCCAGCACGACACGGTCTTGTACAACTCGCTGTATCGGTTCGACGACGAGCTGCTCGTGAACACTCACGTCGTCGGTTCACCCGCACCCCAGAACCCAGTGCTGCATCTGCGGCGGGCGGAAGGCGGGCACCTCTTTGAGCACTACATGCGATCGTTCGAGCGCGTCTGGGAATCCTGCGCATAGCAGCACCTGCCAGCATGGCTCGCCGTGGTCAGTCGATACTCTCCACCATGGACGAGGAAACCCAGGTGCGAACTGTCGTGTTCGTCGACCTCGCTGGCTTCACGGCGCTGACCGAGATGCACGGCGACGAACAGGCGGCCGATCTTGCTGAACGATTTGTAGCGGTCACTCGGGACGCGATCGGACCCGACGACCGGTTGATCAAGTCGATTGGCGATGCCGTGATGTTCACATCACCCGCTCCCGACGTGGCGCTTGCATCGCTCGAGAGGCTCATAGCCGGATGCCGGGCTTCGAGCTCGTTTCCGGTCCCGCGGGCGGGCCTTCATCACGGTCCCGTCGTTGAGC
This sequence comes from Mycobacterium sp., assembly GCA_035253445.1. Classification (GTDB taxonomy): domain Bacteria; phylum Actinomycetota; class Actinomycetes; order Mycobacteriales; family Mycobacteriaceae; genus Mycobacterium. Next base: position 904 of record DATFCF010001005.1, on the reverse strand, counting down.
GAGGTGACGACATCTTCGGTGCGTCAGTCAATCTGGCCGCTCGCGTCGCAGGTCAGGCAGCTGCGGGCGAGGTTCTTGGCACGACTGAAATCGCAGCCGCCGCTCGACACGCTGGGATTTTCGCTGCAAGCATCGGAACGGTCGACCTTCGCAATCTCGCAGCACCGGTCGAGTTGTTCGAGATTCACTTGATCGAGGTCGATGCTGACAGTTTCACTGTCGATCCCGTGTGCAGGATGCGTGTCGAGCCTTCCCATGCAGCCGGTTGGCTGCGACACGATGGGAAGGGTTGGTGGTTCTGCTCCCTGGAGTGCGCTGCTGCCTTCGCTGGGGAACCGGACAGGTACGCACGAATGAACAGGTGAAGCTCACTCTCCTCTGCTCAGTGGGGGTCTTCGACGAGCCCGCCTTCCCAGGCCTCCCAGCCCTCGTTGATGGCGAAGAGGGCGATCACGAAGCCGGCAACCGGGTCGAGCCAGGCGGCTCCGGTGATGGCGAAGAATCCGAGTCCGAGCAACGTCGAGATGCTCAGGAGGACGCAGATCTTCGTCTCGGCCGCATCGGCAAGGATGAGTCGGTCACCACCGAGTGCCTCGCCCACCTTGCGCTTCGCGCGCGCGAGAATGGGCATGACGATCACCGACGTGGCGAGCAGAACGATACCGACGGTTGAGCTGGCCGGCGTTTCACCACCGACCAGGGCTCGGATGCCTTCGATGGTGACGTAGGCGGCCAGGACGAAGAACGTGACCGCAACGGCCTTCAACGCACGCCGCTCCTTGCGTTCGTCCGCTTCTCCGTGACGAAGGCGAGCCGAGAGTCGAAGTCCGACCAGAACGGCAGCGGCGGACTCGATCCCCGAGTCGATGCCGAATCCGACCAAGGACACCAGACCGGCAAGGAG
>DATFCF010001004.1:0-13542 GCA_035253445.1 Mycobacterium sp. | reverse complement strand
CGTTCTGGTCCTCGTTGTCCCTCAGTACCAGTCGGCCGACCTCGTCGGTCATCGACAACAGCAGTTCAGTGCGGTCGTCAGTGCTGACTTTGCCTGCCGTGACGAGGGAGTCGATCAGGATCTTGATGTTGACCTCGTGATCGGAGCAGTCCACACCCGCGGAGTTGTCCAACGCGTCGGTGTTGATTCGGCCTCCGGCCAGGTCGAACTCGATACGGCCCAGCGAGGTCACGCCGAGGTTGCCACCCTCGCCGATCACCTTGGCGCGCACCTGATTTCCGTTCACCCGGATGGGATCATTGGCGCGGTCGCCGACGTCGGCATCAGACTCGGTCTCGGCCTTGACGTAGGTGCCGATGCCGCCGTTGAACAACAGATCCGCGCGGGCCTTGAGGATCGCCTTGATCAGGCTCGGTGGCGTCATCTCCTCGACGCCGTCGTCGATGCCGAGGGCCGCCCTGGCCTGGGGGCTGATCGGAATCGACTTCTGTTCGCGGCCGTAAACGCCGCCGCCCTCGCTGATCAAAGAGCGGTCGTAGTCCTCCCAGCTGGAGCGGGGCAGGTCGAAGAGCCGTTTGCGTTCCTCCCACGACGACGCGGCATCGGGATCGGGGTCGATGAAGATGTTCCGGTGGTCGAACGCGGCGAGCAGCCGGATGTGCTTGGACAGCAGCATGCCGTTGCCGAACACGTCGCCACTCATGTCGCCGATGCCGACGACGGTGAAATCCTCGGTTTGGGTGTCGACGCCCATCTCACGGAAGTGTCGTTTGACCGCCTCCCACGCCCCCTTGGCGGTGATGCCCATCGCCTTGTGGTCGTAGCCGACCGAACCACCCGACGCGAACGCATCGCCCAGCCAGAAGCCGTATGACTTCGCCACTTCGTTGGCGATGTCGGAGAAGGTCGCCGTGCCCTTGTCGGCCGCCACGACGAGATAGGCGTCGTCACCGTCACGGCGCACCACATCCGGCGGAGTGATGACGTCGCCGGTCGACATGTCGACGTTGTCTGTCACGTCGAGCAATCCGGCAATGAACAGCCGGTAGCACGCGACACCCTCGTTACGTGTCGAGTCGCGGTCGGCCGCGGCGTCGCCGGTCGCCAGCGGTGGCTGTTTGACGACGAAACCGCCCTTGGCGCCGACCGGCACGATGACGGCGTTCTTCACCGCTTGCGCCTTCACCAGGCCGAGGATCTCGGTGCGGAAGTCCTCACGGCGGTCCGACCAACGCAGGCCGCCACGGGCGACGTAGCCGAACCGCAAATGCACGCCTTCCACCCGCGGCGAGTACACGAAGATCTCGAACTTCGGTCGCGGCAACGGAAGTTCGTCGATCAACCCAGGGTTGAGCTTGAACGACAGCACATTCTGCTGCCGGGCCGAACTTGGTTGAGCGACAAAGTAGTTAGTTCGCAGCGTGGCCTGAATCATCGAGGCGAAGGCGCGCAGTACCCGGTCGGTGTCCAGGCTGACCAGGGCGTCGATGTCGGTCGCGACCGCGGCGGCAGCAGCCTGCGCGTCGCGGCGATTCGGTGAATCGGACGGAGCGAACAGCGCCTCGAAGAGTTCGATCAGCGAACGCGCGGTGCCGGCATTGTCGTTGATCACTGTCTCGATGTGAGACTGGCTGTACGGAAAACCCGCCTGCCGCAGGTACTTCGCGTAGCTGCGCAACACCGCCACCTGCTGCCACGTCAAACCCGCGCGAAGCACCAACTCGTTGAACCGGTCGATCTCGGCGCGTCCGTGCCAAATCGCGGTGACCGCGTCGGCGAATCGCTGCGCAGCGGCGCCGCGCTCGGGGCCCTCCGGTGGCTGCGAGATGCCGCGGTGCGGCGAGATCTTGAACTGGTAGATCCACACGGGCAGCCCGTCGGGCCGAGTCACCGAGAACGGCCGCTCCTCGAGCACGGTTACGCCCATCGACTGCAGCATCGGCAGTAGCTGGCTCAGCGAGGCCGAACGCCCACCCAGATACCAGGTGAGCTGCGCAATCCCTTCTTCGTCATCGTCGGTCAGAACGAGACTGACCGAATTGTCTTGCAGCTCTTCGACAATCGCGATGTCGTTGATCGCATCAAGCGGTGTGATGGCCTGCTTGTAAACCTCGGGGAACGCTACTGCATAGTGCTCCGCCTTGGCCTGACTGATCGAACCGGTCTTCACCGCGCCCAGCAACCGGTCCCCCCACGTCCGGGCCGCCTCGGTCAGCAGGTTCTGGATGCGGTTCTCGTTCTCCAGCGAGACGTCCACGTCTCGAGGACGCGAACCCGCTGGCAGTCGGACCGTGAAATGCACTACTGCCCATGGTGATTCGGATACCCTCGCGGCGTAGTCGATGCTGACTCCACCGAGCTCGCGAACCAGGATGTCCTGCATCGTCAACCGAACCGCCGTCGTGTACCGGTCTCGCGGCAGATACACCAAGCAGGACACGAAGTGGGCGAGTTGGTCGCCGCGCATGAACAACAACGTGCGTCGCCGCGACCCGAGGTCGACGACGGCCATCGCCATGTCCAGGAGCTCCTTGGCGTCGAGCGCGAAGAGTTCCGAACGCGGAATGGTCTGGATGATGTCGAGCAACAGCTGTCCAGGATGGCTGGGGTCGCGGTGCGCCATCGCGAGCGCGTCATTGACCCGCCGCGAAATCAGCGGTATTTCCAGCACATTGGCGTTCATGGCGGCGACGGTGAACAAACCGACGAAGCGGTGCTCGATGGCCGCCGGCTGTTGCGGACCTTTGGGATGTTCGCGCACCACCACGATGTAGGGGTACGCACCGTAGCGCAGATAGCTGGGCATGGTGGCCTGGGCCAGTATCAACAGATCGTCATTGGCGGTCAGCTGTGGAAGCACGTCCCCGCGCAGCCGAAGCACACCGAGGCGGCTCGACGGATCGACAGACGCCTGTCCGTCCTGCACCGGGCAGCGCTGATAGCCGAGCAGCACAAAATGTCCGTCGGCCAGCCATCGCAACAGGGCCGCGACGTCCTTGCGATCAGATCCCAGGAATCGACCCGAGGGGTCGCTGTCGAGTTCGGCGGCCAGGCTGCGCAACATAGCGGCCATCGCAGTCGAGTCCAGTGCCACCTGGCGCGCGTCAGCCAGCACGCCCGGTAGCAGACGCTGGGCCTCCGCCAACGACTTGTCGTCCACCGTCCCAGCCAGCTGAACGTGAATCCACGCCTCGTCGATGCCGTCACGGAACGCGGCGTCGGATGCCGGCTCGATCTCCAGCAGCTCCCCCCCGGGCCCGCGCCGCACCCGGAACACCGGATTCATGATGGCCTTGTAGGCCACTCCGAGCCGATGCAGCAGCACCGTGACGGAGTCCATCAGCATCGACGCGTTGTCGGTGACGATCTGCAGTGCAGGCCCGATCCCACCGGGAGCGTCTTCGGGATGGACCGCGACGCGGGTGTCGCCCATGTGCCGGTGCTGGCCGAGCCGCAAGTGCGCGTCCAAGAGCGCCGGCGTGACGATCGTGCCCGCGGCCGTCTGCCCGATGGGGGCGGTGACCGCCGAATCCGCCCCGGGTGCGTCGCCGTGGGGTCCCCGGTACGTCGCGAGGTAGGCCCGGGCAAGTCGGTGCATGGACTCGGGGGGAACCGCATGTTCCACCGCGCCATCTCGTCTGCCGACGGCTCCCGGATTGACGGACATTCGACGCTCCTGACTCACCTCTGCGTACCCGCGCTGGCACGCACTCGCGACACTAGTCGCGCGTGAGCCGGCGGTGGGTCACCCTGTGCGGACGGGCCGCATCGACACCGAGTCGTTCCACTTTGTTTTCCTCGTAGGCCGCGAAGTTGCCTTCAAACCAGAACCATTTGGCCTCGTTGTCGTCGTCGCCTTCCCACGCGAGGATGTGCGTGCAGGTGCGATCCAGGAACCAGCGGTCGTGGGAGATCACCACCGCGCAGCCCGGGAAATTCTCCAGCGCGTTTTCCAGAGAGGACAGCGTCTCCACGTCGAGGTCGTTGGTCGGCTCATCGAGCAGGATGAGGTTGCCGCCCTCCTTGAGGGTGAGCGCCATGTTGAGCCGGTTGCGTTCACCGCCGGACAGCACCCCAGCCGGTTTCTGCTGGTCGGGGCCCTTGAAGCCGAATGCGGAGACGTACGCGCGCGACGGGATCTCGTTTTGGCCGACCTCGATGTAATCCAAGCCGTCGGATACGACTTCCCAGACGGACTTCTTGGGATCGATGCGGGCCCTGGACTGGTCGACGTAGCTCAGCTTGACGGTCTCGCCGACTTTGACGATGCCGCTGTCGGGCTGCTCGAGACCAACGATGGTCTTGAACAGTGTCGTCTTGCCGACGCCGTTGGGTCCGATGACACCGACGATGCCGTTGCGGGGCAGCGTGAACGACAGGTCCTTGATCAGCTGCCGGCCCTCGAAGCCCTTGTCGAGGTGCTCCACCTCGACAACGACGCTGCCCAGCCGTGGCCCGGTCGGGATCTGGATTTCCTCGAAGTCGAGCTTGCGGGTCTTCTCGGCTTCCGCGGCCATCTCCTCGTAGCGCTGCAGACGGGCCTTGCTCTTGGCCTGCCGCGCCTTGGCGCCGGACCGAACCCATTCCAGTTCGTCCTTCAGCCGCTTCTGCAGCTTGGCGTCCTTACGCCCCTGTACCGCGATGCGCTCGGCCTTCTTTTCCAGGTAGACCGAGTAGTTGCCCTCGTAGCCGTGCGCTCGCCCGCGGTCGAGCTCGAGAATCCATTCGGCGACGTTGTCGAGGAAGTACCGGTCGTGGGTGACGGCCAGGATGGCGCCCTTGTAATCCGAGAGGTGCTGTTCAAGCCACAACACACTCTCGGCATCGAGGTGGTTGGTGGGCTCGTCGAGCAGCAGCAGGTCGGGCTTGGACAGCAGCAGCTTGCACAGCGCGACGCGGCGGCGCTCGCCACCGGAGAGGTGCGTGACTGGCTCGTCGGGCGGCGGGCAGCGTAATGCGTCCATTGCCTGCTCGAGTTGGGAATCGATGTCCCATGCGTCGGCCGCGTCCAACTCCTCCTGCAGATGGCCCATCTCCTCCATCAGCTCGTCGGTGTAGTCGGTGGCCATCAGCTCGGCGACCTCGTTGTAGCGGTTGAGTTTGGCCTTGATGGCCACGCCATCCTCGACGTTCTCGCGCACCGTCTTTGTCTCGTCGAGCTGCGGCTCCTGCTGCAGGATGCCGACGGTGGCGCCGGGCTGCAGAAGCGCGTCGCCGTTGTTGGGGGTGTCGAGTCCGGCCATGATCCGCAAGACGCTCGACTTGCCGGCCCCGTTCGGGCCGACGACGCCGATCTTCGCGCCCGGAAGGAAGTTCAGACTGACGTCGTCAAGGATGACCTTGTCGCCGTGCGCCTTGCGGACCTTCCGCATCGAATAGATGAATTCGGCCATGCCGTGGTGTTGCCTTTCGTAAGTTCGCGAGTTGCCCGCGGACCATCCTAGGCGTGGCCGCATCGGGCTAAGCCGACAGAGGCAGGGCCTTCCCGCCGACGGAGGTCTCCTCGCTGGATTCTGCGGTGTCTGTTTCATCCGCCGCCCCGTCCGCCGGTTCATCAGTCGATGACACCTGGTCGGCATCCCTGGCCGAGCCCGTCTTCTCGATGATGCGCACGATCGACCGCGACAAATCCGGGCCGACGGCCGTGGCGCGCATCTCGAGTGACGACCGCCGGTTACCGTCGCGATCCTCGTATTCGCTGGTGTAGACGTGTCCAACGGCGATCACCGGGTCACCCTTGCGCAGCGCAGCGCCAACACCGGTGACCAGGCGGCCCCAGCAGTTGACGGTGACGAACAGCGAGTTGCCCGGCTCCCACGTGCCGTCGGCGGTGCGGCGGCGCGAATTGCTGGCCACCCGGAACTTGATGACTTCCTGGTCACCGACCCTGCGGCCGTGAGGGTCGTTGACGATGTTGCCGACCACTGTGATGGGTGTCTCAAACATTGGTGATTCCTTCTGTTTCATCTGGTTCATCTGTCCCCGGCGACGTCGCCGGCAAAGCCATTAACCGCACCGCGGCCGACGCCACACCGTCGGCGCGCTCGACGGGGCCGACGGCTGTGGATGAATTAGGCGTTGGGGATAAAGGCAGCGGTCAGCCGCGGATGAAGCCCTTGTTGCGCATCAGGAAGTCGGCGAGGAATCCGTCGTGCGGGATGCTGGGCGCCGTGTAGTGCGTGGGGTGGTGACCGCGGTAGACGTTGGCGACCGTCGCGTCGCCGAGGAGATCGTCGATCAAGCATTCGTCACTGGTGATCGCGGTGATAACCAGGGAGTGGCGCAGCGGCTCCAGCCCATCCTCGCGCGACCATGGCGACACCCAAACGCACGGGAACGCCAGCTCGGTGTTCAGCTTGCCGGGATCCGGTGCGGCCAGTAGGTGTACCGCAGGGCGCAGCGCCGCCGTGCCATCGCCGAGGTCGGCGACCACCTGATCGGCGCCGAGCACCGGCATCGAGCCCTCGGCCCGTCGTGCCAGAAACTCCGCGACAGACTGCGCCGCCTTCGTGGCCTGAACAGGCAGGACCGCACGTTCGTCGGAGGCGGGCATCGGGACGATCGTCGAAAGCCGCTCAGCGATCGCATCCGCCAACGCAGCGGCATCACCTTCGACGAGCACCGCGGTGGTGTTGACGCACGCCATCCCGCCCTGGCTGCAGATCGAGTCGACGATCACGTCGAGGTAGTCGCGCCAGTCCTGCTCAGCTGTGATCAGGATTTTCGTGCGCCCGGGTCCGTTGACATTCACCGTCGGGTCGTTGGCGTACTTGTCGACGACGTCTTGGCCGCCGTACACCATGGCGAGGTCGGCCGCCCGAATGATCTCGTCGGCGCCGGCGTAGTTGGTGGGCAAATACACCACGTCTTCGGCCCGAAACCCGTTGTCGCGCAAGGCGTGAACCAGTCGATGCCCGGTGAATGGCTCCCGCCGCGACGGCCGGATGGCCACTCGATAGCCAAGCGCCAGCGCCTGCGGCCACAGACCGTGGATCCCCGGGGCGTTTCCGGATGCGTGGACGGCGAACACCTCCCCGCGACGCGCCCACAGCGCCCCACCGCCGGGCATGTCACGCCAATCGAGCGCCGCGCCGGCGGGCTGGGCCGGCCGCACCGAATCGAACACCACGCGGACCGCCGTGGCGACGCTGCGGGCGCTGGCCCTGGCCACCGCGATCGGAAGACCCGAGACCCGGCTCGCGATGTCCACGTACTGATCGAAGTCGAGGCCGCCGATCACCCCGGACGCGAAGACCTCGCCGGCGCGCGCGAGGGCAGCTTCGCGGTCCGCGGTCTTCAGTGGCCGGCCCTTGCGTTGCGCGTTGACGGTGCGGGCCACGTACAGCGGCGGCACGATGGTCAGCTCGGCAACGGGGACACCGGCGATATCGGTGATCAGTTCGCGATTGCGCGTTCGGTATTCGCCGTTCGCGCCAAGTGCGTCCAGCGCAATCACATTCAGTACACACCCTCGATCACGGCCTCGCCCTCGAAGGTCGCGACGGGCACGACTTCGCTGACCGAATCGCCGACATCCCCGTCGGATCCGCGGAGTCGGATCGCGGAGTCGCGCTCGAGATTGTTGGGAATGAACATGCCCTTGCTGATGTGGTTCATGACGACCTGGCCGCGCTCCCCATATGGCACCCGCTCACCGGTGTCAGGATCGACCACCCAGAAGATGACGTAGGGCGACCGCGGGTGGAATACGAAGGCGCCGTCGGTCGTCACACGGGTCCTGGCCTGCGACAGAATCATTGTGCTGCCGAACGCCATCGTGATCGCGGTCTCCGGGAAGATTTCGCGCAACAGGTCGAGCGTGTCGACGTCGACGTGCGCGCCGCTGAGCAGGACGTAGCGGACGGTCTTGTTGATCAAGTCGACGATGCGGTCATCGCGCGCCATCGCGTCCAACAACGGCGGCGTGGTGTGCAGGTTTGCGATCTTTTGGGTTCGCAGAAGGAATTCCGCCTGCTCCAGCACGTGGCCGATGTACGCGGAGACCTCACTGCTCGCCCCACGGGCGGCCAGCTTCTTGACCCAGCGAGGGTCCAGGTCGACGGTGTGGGAAACGGACCCCAATCGTGCGGAGACCGCACGGGAGAAGTAACCGACGCCGTGCGGCCCGCTTGGCATCAGGCACGCCAGCCCACCACCACGAACGAAGCCGCCCGCGCTGAAGTCTTCGACCTGCCACCGGGTGACCTGCTCAACCCAATCGGGCAACTGAGCAGTCCGCTTGGGAGCGCCGGTCGTGCCGCCCGATTCGAAGATCAGCGGGATGGGCGCCGGGGACCCGTAGCCGCGCGGTATGAGGTCTTCGATTGGGGCGCTTCGCAACTGATTCGTGAGGTTGGGAAACCGCCGTAAATCGTCGAACGACTCGATGTCGGTCAATGGGTCGAAGCCCAGCGTCTGTGCCGCTTGTAACCAGAATGGCGAACCGGTGTCTTCACCGAAGTGCCACGCCATCGCGGCGCGTAGATACGCATCCGGGTCGACGACTCCCGAATCGCGTGGAACGTCCAACAGCGCGAAGTCGACACCGGACACGGCCCCAATCCTGTCCTATGCCTCGTCGCCTCGGCAATCATCAGCTCCGACCCGTAGGTTGGACTGCCGTGACGGTATGGATAAACCGACGCACCGATGCCGAGGTCGCCGCCGAACTCTCGCAGAGTCAGGGCGTCCTGGCCGGCGTGCGCCTGGCGGTCAAGGACAACGTCGACGTCGCGGGTCTACCCACGACCGCGGGTTGTCCGGAATTCGCCTATGCCCCCGAGCACGACGCGGCTGCGGTCAGGGCGTTACGGGAAGCGGGCGCTGTCGTCGTCGGTAAGACCAACCTCGACCAGTTCGCCACCGGTCTCGTCGGCACCCGGTCGCCGTATCGCGCCGTGCCCGACAGCCGCAGGCCCGAGTTCATCAGCGGCGGGTCGAGTTCGGGTTCGGCGGTCGCCGTGGCTACCGGCGAGGCCGACATCGCGATCGGAACCGACACCGCCGGCTCGGGACGTATCCCCGCCGCGTTGCAGGGCATCGTCGGGATCAAACCCACGATCGGCGTGGTCAGCACTGCCGGCGTGGTGCCGGCATGCGAATCCTATGACTGTGTCACGATTTTCGCCCGCGACCTGGAGCTGGCCAACCGCGCGATGGGCGTGATGGCAGGCGAGACAAGAGATCGTCAATGGCCGGCCGATGTTCGGCTGGCGGCATCGCCCAATCCGGTCATCGCGATCCCCGACGAGTTGCCCGAGCTGGATAGCCAATGGCGTTCGGCATTCGACGCGGCGGTCTCTGCACTTGCCGCCGCGGGTGCGCGCGTCGTCACCGTCGACATCGAGCCATACCTGGCCGCGGCGAAGCTGCTCTACGACGGCGCGCTGGTCAGCGAAAGATACGCAGCGGTCGGCAATTTCATCGATGCGCATCCCGACGCGGCGCTCGATCCGACGGTTCAGCGCATCATTGGCGCGGCCCGCGACATCCCCGCCCACCTCCTGGTGCGGGACCGGCGCGAGGTGCATCGCCTGCGAACAGTCGCCGTGGCTGCACTCGACGGAGTCGACGCATTGATGGTGCCGACCGCTCCGATGCATCCTCGTCTCGACGAGGTGGCCGCCGACCCCGTCGGTGTGAATTCCCGGATGGGCACCTACACCAACTTCTGCAACCTCTTCGATATGTGCGCGGTCTCGGTTCCAGCGGGCATGGCCGGTCCCGCTCAGTTCGGCGTCACGGTGCTGGCCCGCGCGTTCGAGGACGCGGTCGCGTTGGACATCGCGGCGCAGGTGTCGGGAGTCCAAGCGCCAGCGGAGGTTTGGCCGCTGACCGCAGTCGATTGCGCCGAGCTGGTGGTGTTCGGCGCTCATCTTCGCGGCGGCCCGCTGGCGCATCAGCTGACCGACCTGGGTGCCCGGTGGGCCGGTGAAGTGACGACGGCGCCGCGCTACCGGATGTCGGTGCTGCCCACGGCGCCGCCCAAGCCGGCGATCACTCGAGTGCCCGACGGCGCGGCGGGCGCGGCGCTGTACGGGCACCGGTGGCTGCTCTCCCCCGCCGCGCTGGGCCGGTTCCTGGCGGCGTTGCCTGCGCCGATGCAACTGGGCAAGGTCGAATTCGACGACGGCACATGGCGAACGGCGTTCGGCTGCGACGCCTCGGCGGCCACCGGCGCCGACATCAGCGCGTACGGCAGCTGGCCCGCGGCGATCGCGGCGGGTGCGGTCGGTTAGCGCACTGAGCGCGTCGACTGGCCAGTTATGCCACGCATCTCGCGAATAGGCGTGTGTTAAGTGGCCACTCGACCTCAGGCGTTGTCGCGACGAGCCAGTTCGGCCAGCATGGCGTTGTAGGCCGCCAGGTCCGCGTCGTCGTCACGGTCGGCGGCCCGGTCGAGCCGTTTGGCCGTGCGCTGATCGCTTCGCCGCCACTGGATGAGCAACGCGATCATCACCACGACGAGCGGGACTTCCCCTGCGGCCCAAGCTATTCCACCGCCCAGGCGCTGGTCGCCAAGCAAGTCGTTGTGCCAGCTCAGTTGCAGTGAACGGTAGAACGTCTCGCCGAGGACGGTCTGCGTGCCCATCAGCACCACGCCGAAGAACGCGTGCAGCGGCAACGACACGAACACCATCGCAAGCTTGCCGAGCTGCGGGAGCTGGCGCGGCGTCGGATCGATGCCGATCACCACCCAGTAGAAGAGATATCCGCTGAGCAGGAAGTGGACGTTCATCAGCACGTGTGCGGCGTGATTGCTGACCGCTGCATCGAAGATGCCGCCGAAGTACAGGCCGTAGAAGCCCGCGACGAACAACACGGTGGCCACGATCGGATTGGTGAGCAGGCGCGATACCCGGGAGTGCAGCGCCGCGAGCAGCCATTCCCGCGCCCCCGGCGGTTGACCGCGGCCCGCGGCCGGCAGCGTCCTCAGCGCCAGCGTCATCGGTGCACCGAGCACCAGCAGGATCGGCACAAGCATCGACAGCAGCATGTGCGCCACCATGTGCATGGAGAACATCGCGGGCATGTAACGGCCAAGACCCGACGACGTCGTGAACAACAGAAGCGCGCACCCCAACAACCAACCCAGCGTGCGGCCGACCGGCCACCCGTCGCCCCGCCGCCGCAGCCGGCGCACCCCGACCAGATACAGCACCGTCATGACGATCGCCGCGGTGCCGAAAATCAGGTCGAACCGCCAGTCGAACAGCACCCGCGCCACCGTCGGCGGTCCAGCGAAGTCGTAGCCGATCGCGACCTCGACCGGGCTCGGTTCCTCGCGCAGCTCCGGCGGCGGGGTGCGACCGAGCCCGACCGCAATGCCGAACGTCGCGCCGAACACGGCCGCCTCGACCAGCGCCAGCCGGATCAGCGGTCCCCGCGCAGCCGGATCCGCTTGCAACGCTGCCACACCGCTGCGCCGCTGCCGCCAACCGATAACGCCGAGCAAACACAGCGCGACAGCCTTGGCGATGATCAGCCAGCCGTATTCGGTGCGCACCAGATCGGGCAGCTTGATTCGCACCAGGGCGTTCACCACACCACTGGCGGCCATCGCGATAAAGCACCACAACGCCAGTGCCGAGAACCGCCTGGCGGACAGGTCGGCGTGCTCACCCCCGCGCATGGCATGAACCAGAAGCGCCAGCAGACCACCGGCCCACAGCGCCCCGGCCCCGAGATGGATCAGCAGGCTGTTCGTGGCCAGGTCATGCGCGCCGCCGGCCGACGAATGCCCGGTGAGGCCCAGCGGCGCCAACGTGACGAGCGAACCGGCCACCAGCACCGGCGTCCATGACCACCGCAGCACCGGAAGGCTGACGAGCGTGACCGCCGCGGCGAGGAAGGCGGTCCAGCGCCAGGCGCCTGCCGTCTCGACCAGGCTGGCGGCAGACCAGATGCTGACCGGATTGAAGTGGTCGCGCACTGGCTGACCGGAGACGTCCGACACCGTCAAGGGCACGAGCAGGACCGCGCACACAGTCCACAGCGCCGACGCAGCGGTGCCCAGCCGCAGCGCCCGGTAGCCGCCGGCGTCGAGGATGCCGTTCGATTGCGGCGGCACCAGAAACGCCGCGAAGAGAAACGACCCGACAGCAACCACCGCGGCGATCTCGCCGGCCGCCCGCACAAACGGCAAGCCGTAGGTGGTGACCGGGCCGGGGTTGGGGAGGCCGGTGGCGGTGAGCGCGTCGGCCAGCGACAGCGCGCCGATGCCCGCGGCGGTCGCACCGGCCAGCACGCCGACACCGACGAGCACCGGCCACATCGCGCTGCTGCGCATGCTTGGCGCGGCCAGCCGGCCGGAAGACGTCATGCGACCAGCGTATGGCGTGGGCTAGGCCGGCTCGCTGCGGAGGCTACGCCGCTGGACCTCGCGGTTGTAGAAATGCTCTCGGGCAAGTTGCTCGATCTTGTCCATGTCGCGCAGGATGTCGCGAAGTTCGTCACGGAACGCGGTCCGTCGTTCATCGAGGTCGGCGGCGGGTTTTAGAAGGTTCTGATCGCCTGCCACCTGTAGTGCGGTGGCGAACAGCAGCGCCGACACCGACTCGTTGCTGCGCACCCGGCCTTGCGCGACGTATTGCCGGCCTACCCCGAGGGCCCGCTTCGTCAACTCTTTGTCGTCGATCTCGGCGGGCGCGTCTCGCAGCACGTCGGCCGCGATCTCGTAGGCCTCGTAGAACGGACGCAGCATGGCGCCGGCAACCAGCGGCCGCTTGGCCCGCAGCAGCTTGTCGATCTCACCCGCAAAGACGTGGGTCTCCCAATTCTCGTGCCACGACATCTCCTCGGCCACGTGCTCGCGGAACGCCGCCGAGTCGGCGAAATAGAAGTCGAACTTCAGTAGATCGCGCAGGCGCATCGCCTGAGACCAGAAAGCCTCGAGGCGATCGGTTTCCGCGCGTCCCGCATAGGCAAGGGCCAACTCGACGATGGAGGTCTCGAGGAATGCGTCGATGAGCGTGTTGCGGTAGAAGGCCGCCTCATGCTCGTCCTCGGGCGCGATCCGCCAGACCGGCTCGCGCCCGTCGCCGACGCATGTGACGGGGTGGCGGTTGGACAATGCGTCGAGCGCCGCGCGGACACCATCGGTGGTGCGCAGCCGCAACACGCTGTTGGTCATCGGAGTCTGCTTGCGTTCTAGATAATCCAGCGAGTCCTGCAGAGTGTGGTGCAGCTGGTCGAGGGTGAGCGCGACCCCACGCGCGGTCAGCAGCAGCGCCGACACCAGCGCCGTCGCGTTGACCGGTGTGACCCGCAGGATTCGCCACGCTACCTCGAAGGCCATCTTTTGCAGCGCAAGGCGTTTGGCGGCATCCTCGGTGGTCATCGGACCGTGCGGCTCGCCAAGGTATTCACGCATGGAGACCGCTTCGGGGAAGCGGACGTAGATCTTGCCGTAGTTGCGTTCTCCCTGAGCCTTGATGAAGTTGTACATCCAGGAAAGGCCCTCGGGCGTCTTCTCGCCACCGCGCGCGTATGCCGCGTATTCGGCGGTCTCGTGCAACTGGTCGAAGCTGATCGACACCGGCT
>DATFCF010001003.1:0-3021 GCA_035253445.1 Mycobacterium sp. | reverse complement strand
AGAGCATGCCGATCCCGCCGATCAGCGGAGCCAGGAACGTCTTGAACCAGTGCGCGCTGGACGGGTGGTTCTTGTGGAAGTGGAAGTACGCGACGACGGAGAACGCGCACAGCGCCTGCACGATCAGGATCGCCATGGTGCCGAGGATCGCGAGCAGCACGTAGGTGCCGGTGTACGGGTCCTTCCCGGCGGCCCAGAACGCCAGCAGGAGTACGGCCGTCACCACCGTCTGCACCAGACCCGCGACGTGCGGCGAGCCGTGCCGGGGGTGGGTGCGGCCGACCGTGTGCTTCAGCGAGGGCAGCACGCCCTCGCGGCCCAGTGCGTACATGTAGCGGGCGGCGCAGTTGTGGAAGGCCATGCCGCAGGCCAGCGAGCCGGTGATCATCAGCCACTGCATGACGTCGACCGCCCAGTGGCCGACGTACCGCTCGGTGGGGCCGAAGAAGAGCGCGAGCGGGTTGTCGGTGGCGACCTTGACGGCGTTCGCCTCGCCGGTGCCCGAGATCGCCATCCAGGAGACGAAGACGTAGAAGACGCCGACGCCGAGGACGGAGATCATCGTCGCCTTGGGGATGATCTTCTTCGGGTTGCGGGACTCCTCGCCGTACACCGCGGTGGTCTCGAAGCCCACCCAGGACCAGAACGCGAAGAACAGCCCCAGCGCCATCGAGCCCGCGGCGGCGGCGGTGCCGAACGCGCCTTCGGGCAAGCTCTCGAACGCCCGCTGCAGTGACACCGTCTGGTTCAGCATGAAGCCGTCCGGGCCGGGGCCCTTGAAGATCACCGAGAATGCCAGCGCCAGCAGTACGACCACTTCGGACACCAGGGTCACGCCGAGAACGGCAGCGGCCAGACTGATGTCGAAATAACCCAGCAGGGCGATGACGACGATCGCTGCTACACCGAACAGCAGCCACGGCACATTGATGTTGAGAATTGTGTTCACCGCGTCGTTGGCGAAGTAGGCGAACGCGCCGATCAATGAACCTTCGAAGACGACGTAGGCGAAAGTGGCGAGTAATCCGCTGGCCATGCCCCAGATCTGGCCCAGCCCATGGGAAATGAAGCCGTAGAATGCGCCGGTCGTGGTGATGTGCTTGGCCATGGCGACATAGCCCAGCGCGAAGATGGTCAGCACGATCGTGGCGAACAGGAAGCCGGCGGGTGCGCCGAGCCCGTTGCCGAAGCCCACCGCGATCGGCACGTTGCCGGTCATCGCGGTGATCGGCGCGGCGTTGGCGACGGCCATGAAGATGACCGCGACGATACCGACGGCGCCCTTCTTCAGGCCGGCCGGCGCGGCGCTCGTGGTCTCGACGGCTGCGGATTCAGTTGTCACCGCGGGCCTCCTGGTTCGGATCAGAGTGCGTTAGTGGCCCGCAACGATGCAGTCCGCAGAGAGCGTCGCACCCTTAGGTCAACTCGACAACCGGAAGACACGCGTTGTTAACAAAGCGTCGGACGGAGTCAGCGTCGTGGCTCGGCGACCGGGCGGGCCTGTGTGTGCGCCTCGGACGCCGGCCGATTGGCGCGCAACGGCTTGACGTTTGAATGGGGCAACCATCATGCGGCGCTGCTCGGCATGCACATCGTCGTCGACCACAAGTACCGGGCTGTCGCCGAGCATCCCCTTGCGCATCGAATTCGCGTCGCCCGCATGGTAAATGCGTGGATCCCCGGCGAATACTTCTGTGATGTCGGCGGGGTTCGCCAGATACACCATCGTGCCCCCGAACGACACGCGTAGCGTGAACGCGGTGCCGTAGCGGCGCCGGCATGCCGTGATGAAGTGCGGCCAGTAGCGCATGAAGAGTGCGGCCTGAACCGGCTTGGGCAGTGGCGGTCCCGGTGGCAGGGTGACGTCGAAGGCGCTCGTCGACGTCCGGCTACGAGCGACGCGTACCGCCGCGGCGGTGAATGGCCAGTGAATGACGGCCGAACTGTGCAACGCGGCGGTGGCGAACGCGTCGTGCAGGCCCGACACTGACGTCGTGACCACCACTTCGCTGCTCAGCTCGATCCTCGATTGGCTGCGAGCCGGCTACCCCGAGGGCGTTCCCGGATCCGACCGGGTCCCGCTGCTGGCGCTGCTGCGCGCCACCCCGTTGTCCGACGAACAGATCAAAGAGGTGGTGCGCAACATCACCGCGGACGGATCAACCGCAGTCGCCGACGGATCGATCGACGAGGACGAGATCGCCGCGTTCATCAACGACGTCTCACATCACGACGCCGGTCCGGAGAACGTCCAACGGGTCGCCGCCAAGCTGGCTGCGGCCGGGTGGCCGCTGGCCGGCGTTAACGACCCCGCGGTTTAGCTCCGCAGTGACTCCGTGTCGATGACGAACCGGTAGCGCACGTCGCTGGCGAGCACGCGCTCGTAAGCCTCGTTGATGTAATCCGGTGCGATGACCTCGATTTCGGGCGTCACGCCGTGCTCGGCGCAGAAGTCCAGCATGTCCTGAGTCTCGGCTATTCCGCCGATCATCGAACCGGACAGACTGCGCCGGCCACCGGCGAGCGGGAAAGCCGGCACTGCCATCGGATGTTCGGGAATGCCCAGTTCGACGAGCGTGCCGTCCACGGCGAGAAGGTTCAGGTAGTCGCCCATATTCAGGTTGGCCGACACCGTGTTCAGGATCAGGTCGAAACGGCCGGCCTGCTTGCCGAAGGTGTCCGGGTCGCTGGTCGCGTAGTACTCATCGGCGCCAAGGCGCAGACCGTCTTCCATCTTCTTCAGCGACTGGCTCAGCACCGTCACGTGAGCGCCCATGGCCTTGGCGAGCTTGACGCCCATGTGGCCGAGGCCGCCGAGGCCGATAATCGCGACCTCCTTGCTGGGACCGGCATTCCAGTGCCGCAGAGGCGAATACAGCGTGATGCCCGCGCACAGGAGGGGGGCGGCGGCGTCGAGCGGAATGCTGTCTGGGATGCGCAGCACGTAGTTTTCGTCGACGACGATAGCGCCGCTGTAGCCGCCATACGTCGGCTCGCCGTCCTTGAGGAAGGCGTTGTAGG
>DATFCF010001002.1:0-3978 GCA_035253445.1 Mycobacterium sp. | reverse complement strand
GCACATCGGGCCCGAGACGGTGACGCTGGCCAACTACCGGCAGCGCTACGCGCAGTACAAGACCGACCCGGACTTGCAGGCCGCGCATGCGGCGGCGCCGTGGCTGGCGGTGTTCGACGATCACGAGCTCGCCGACAACTGGGCCGATGAGGTGGCCGCGAAACCGTCGCCCGCCTTTCTGGATCGACGGGCGGCGGCACTGCAGGCGTACTACGAGAACATGCCGCTGCGACGGACGGCTTCGCCGCGGGGCGTCGACATGCAGCTGTACCGGCGCGTGCAGTGGGGTGACCTGGCGACGTTCCACATGCTCGACACCCGCCAGTACCGCGACGACCAACCGTGTGGTGACGAGATCTCTTCGTGCGCCTCGCGTGGTGAGCCGTCGCGGTCGCTGACGGGCGTAGCGCAGGAACGCTGGCTGCTCAACGGGTTTCAGCAGTCGCGGGCGCGGTGGGATGTGCTGGGACAGCAGGTGTTCTTTTCACAGGTGGACTTGACGCCCGGCCCGGGCCGCGGCTTCAACCCCGACGCGTGGGACGGGTATGCGACCAACCGGGACCGCATCGTTCGCGGGCTCGTCGACTCGCCGGTGCGCAACGCGCTGGTGCTCACTGGTGACGTGCATTCACACTGGGCCGCCGAGGTGCGGGAGAGGTTCGACGACCCGTCGTCGCCGGTGGTGGCGACGGAGTTGGTCACCACGTCGATCAGCTCGGGTGGGGACGGATCGGACTCGGGCCGCGCGGCCGTGCTGGACGAGAACCCGCATCTGAGGTACTTCAGCAATCGCCGTGGCTATATCCGCGCCCGCATCGCCGCCGACGAGATGCGGGCCGACTTCCGCGAGGTGCCGTTTGTCTCGCGCCGTGGTGCGCCGGTGCAGACCGGGGCGACGTTCGTCGTGCCCGACCGGGAGCCGGCGCTGCACTCGATGTGAACCTCCGCGCGTCTCCGCGCGTCTCCCCGCGTGTCCGCGCGTCTCCGCGCGCCGAACGTTCCGTACCACTCGAAAAATTGCTGAAATTTCGAGCGGTAAGGAACGTTCGCCGGGCTAGACCGGTGCGCCCGCGGCGCGCAAGGCTGCCCGGGCGCGGGCGACGATGACATAGGGCCGGTATCGCAGGATGTCGCCGCTGACACGGATGATCCGCCATCCCAGTGCCTCGTACTCGGCCTGCTTGTCGATGTCCCTGGTCCGCACCGCCGGATCTGTCCAGTGTTGTTTCCCGTCGTACTCCACACCGACGAGCCAGTCGTCCCAGCCCATGTCGATGCGGCCGACGTGGTCTCCGGATCGGCGAAAGACATCGATTTGCGTCCGCTGTGGTCGCAGACCCGCGTCCGTCAGAACAAGTCTGGTACGCGTCTCCTGCGGCGACTCTGCTCCGCCGTCGGACAGGCTGATCGCCTCACGCAACTGGACGATGCCCCGTGCACCGCGGTGGCGATCGACAAGCAGCTGGATATCGGCCGGCTTGAGATCGGTCGCCTGCATCAGCGCATCGATGCGGATCACTGCCGTCGTCCGACCACGCCGTCGGCCCAGGTCGTATGCCGTCCGAGCGGGTGTCGTCGCCGGCACCCCGTTGGCGATACATATCTCGTCGTCAGCCAGCTTGTCGCTGTGCAACACGATGCCGTTGGTCTTGTGTCGATGTGGCTGACTGATCTCGGCGGGCAGTTTCGCGTCGATCCATAACGCACCGTGCAGCGCAGCAGCGGAGAGACCCGCTGCCGTCGCCCGACGCTCTGACCACAGCCATGCGGCCATGGCCTTGTCGACGGGCCTGACTACCTGACCCTTCGGCACATAGACATTGCGGAACACCGCGTCGTATCGCGTGGCCAGCTGGTATCGGTTGACGATACCGGCGGCCAATGCCTCGCTGCCCATAAACGGAACCACGGTGGTTTGACGGGCCGCGGGTCAAATCCGTTCCATGCGACGAACGTTCGTTACCGCTCGACAAATCATCGAAATCTCGAGCGGTAAGGAACGTTCGCGCCCGAGGCGCCCGAGTGCGTCAGGGGCGCTCGAAGTGCTGGTAGTCCTTGATCGTTCGCCAGTAGCCGCCCCAGGCCCATCCACGATCGGTAAAGGCGCGAACGGCGGGGTCGCCGTCGTGCAGAAGGCCGGGATCACGCCTGCGGCGGTCGAGATACGGGCCGGCGTTGCCGGGCTGGAACGCACCGGTGCGGCCCACGTAGGGATTGCGAAGCGGGTTGAGATCGACGGCCCGGCCGTAGGCGTGCTGCGACCACCTCGCGGTGCCGGGGATGAGCCGGCAATTGAAGGCGGAGGTGTTGTTGTCGTGCATGGACAGCTCGTCGTCGGCATTCGGATAGTCGTCGACCGTGCGCATCCTCTCGATGGGGTAGCCCAGTCGGCGCAGGTCGGCGAAGATCGCTTCGACATCGGCCACCAGATCCTCGTGCACGATCAGCGCGCCGCGATGGGATTGGTCGTCGAATCCGAGGTAGTCGACGTCGACCCGCCTCAGTTGCTGCGGCTCGACGGGACAGCCCGGCCGCCAGGACGCGCCGAGGTCGCGTGCGGTGACGGGGTGAACCGTCTCTGGGGCAGGTGGTGGCGGCGTGCTCGTCGACGCAGACGGTGACGAGGTGGCGGGTGGCGGCGGCGAAGCCGCAGGTGGTACGGGTGGCGCAGAGGTGCATTGCACAAGCACACCTGCCGTGGCGATGGCCGCCGCGGTGTAGAGCCGTTTGAATGCGCCGACGGGCGCCGAGTCGATATTGCGTGATGTCATTCGAAAGACCGCTGTCATGGGCGGTTTCGCGGGGTCTGTCCAGTCCGATCCACGGTACTCGTGGGATGCGGATCGCCCGCTATGAGCGACTTTGCGCTGATTCGGGTATCCCTGCGATGTGGCAACGCCCAGAGCAGTGAAACGAACGATAGTGGCGACGGCTTCGGCCCTGATGATGGTGGTCGCGTGCGCCGACGATGTCGAGTCTCGTGGCCAGCCGAACGTCGCGGGTGTTGCGGACCTCGCCACCAACCTCGAGGTGCCCTGGGGTATCGCATTCCTGTCCGACGGCAGCGCGTTGATCGCCGAGCGCAACAGCGGCGCGATCAACCACATGTCGGCACCGGGTGCGGTGAATCAGGTCGGCGCCGTCGCCAGTGTCGCAGCGCGCGGGGAGGGCGGCCTGCTCGGCCTGGCCACGGCCGGTCAAACGGTGTTCGCCTACCTGACGACCGGGCAGGACAATCGCGTTGTCCGGATGGGCTTCGACGGAGGCGCGTTGACCGGGCAGTCGCCGATCCTCACCGGCATCCCTGCCGGTTCGATCCACGACGGCGGGCGCATCGCACTCGGCCCGGACGGCAAGCTCTATGTCGCGACCGGCGACAGCGGCAATCGCGAACTGGCGCAGGACCGGTCGTCGTTGGGCGGCAAAATTCTTCGCGTCAATACCGACGGCTCTGTTCCACCGGACAACCCCGATCCTGCGTCGCCCGTCTGGTCGTTCGGCCACCGCAATATCCAAGGGCTGGCGTGGGATTCAGCGGGCAGGCTGTGGGCCACGGAGTACGGCGCGAATCGAACCGACGAGCTCAACCTGATACAGCGGGGCGCCAACTACGGGTGGCCGATGGCCGAGGGTCGCGCTGACACGCCCGGACTGACCGATCCGGTGATCCAGTGGGGGACCGACGAAGCATCGCCGTCAGGGCTGGCTTACTACGGTGGCTCGTTGTGGGTCGCCGCCCTTCGCGGTCAGCGGCTCTTTCAGATTCCAATCGGTGCCGACGGCGCAGCGGGCCAACCGGTTTCGCTGTTCGCTGGACAATACGGGCGGCTGCGAACCGTGGTTGCCGCGCCGGACGGCTCGCTCTGGTTCACCACCAGCAATCGCGACGGCCGGGGAAGTCCCCGCGACGGCGACGACCGGGTCCTTCAGTTCCGGCCCTAGATCGCGACGAACGTTCCTTACCGCTCGAAGAATTGC
>DATFCF010001001.1:0-4376 GCA_035253445.1 Mycobacterium sp. | reverse complement strand
CGACTTCTTCAGCGCTTTCTGGGTGGCCGGGATCGGCGCGGTCAGCATGATCACCGGATCGGCGCCTGCCAGCGTCGCGGTATGAACCTTGGCGATCGGCTTGAGCCCCAACGACTTCGCCTTCTCGGCCGACATGAACAGCAGTGCCGCCGACCCGTCGGAGATCTGCGACGAGTTACCGGCATGGATGACGCCGTCCTCCTTGAACGCGGGCTTGAGCTGAGCCATCTTCTCGATGGTGGTGCCGCGGCGGATGCCCTCGTCCTTCAGCACTGGATTGCCGTCCTGGTCCTTGATGGCCACGATCTGGTCGTCGAACGCACCCGAATCCTGCGCGGCCGCGGCCTTGTCGTGCGAAGCCAACGAGAACTCGTCGACCGCGGTGCGATCGAAGCCCCACTGCTCGGCGATCATCTCGGCGCCGATGCCCTGGTTCGGGGTCTGGCTGTAGCGGTTGCGGAAGGATTCGGGATAAGGGTGCCCACCGTTGGCGAGCGAGGAACCCATCGGTGTGCGTGACATCGACTCCACACCTCCTGCGACCACCACGTCGTAGTGGCCCGCCACCACGCCCGCCGCGGCGAAGTGCACCGACTGCTGGCTCGAGCCGCACTGCCGGTCGACGGTCACCCCCGGAACGGATTCGGGCCAGCCGGCGACCAGCACCGCGGTGCGTCCGATGTCGAGCGCCTGCTCGCCGGCCTGCATGACGCAGCCCCAGATGACGTCGTCGACGATGCCGGGGTCGACGCCTGCCCGCTCTACGAGACCGTTGAGCACCTGCGCCGAAAGCTCGGCCGGATGCACACCGGACAGTCCGCCGTTTCGCTTGCCGATCGGCGATCGCACCGCTTCGACGATTACCGCTTCAGCCATTGAATTCTCCTTCGAAGTTGCGTGGGGCTATCCCAGACAGGTCCACTGTCGAACGTAAACGAACAAGGTTTACTAGGTCAACCTACTGGTTGGTAGGTCGCGGACAGCGGCGGGCACTACGATCAGCAGGTCGGGCGTCCTGCCACATGGTTTACTGAGTTGCATAACAGGCCGGTAGGCCGACGAAGTTGTTATTGGGAGAGGTAGTGACTCGAAGCACACCGCTGGCGCCGATGATCGGGCGAGATGCCATCAACGCGAGTGCGGCGGTCCGGTCACCGAAGACGGCCGAGCTCGTCGCGGGGACGCTGCGCCGCATGGTGGTCGACGGTCAGCTCAAGGACGGTGACTTCCTGCCCAACGAGGCCGAGCTGATGGCGCACTTCGGCGTCAGCAGGCCGACATTGCGCGAGGCTGTGCGAGTGCTGGAGTCCGAGCGCCTCGTCGAGGTGCGGCGCGGCTCGCGCACCGGCGCCCGGGTGCGGGTGCCAGGTCCGGAGATCGTCGCCCGCCCTGCGGGCCTGTTGCTCGAGTTGTCGGGCGCCACGATCGCCGACGTCATGGTGGCGCGCGCAGGCATGGAGCCGATGGCTGTGCGACTGCTGGCCGAATCCGGTAAACCGGAGGCGTTCGACGAGCTCGACAAGATGTTGGAGGAGCACATCCCCGCCGGCTGGCAGTCGGGCCGTCTTGCGGAAACGACCGGAGACTTCCACCGCAGGGTGGTGGAGCTGTCCGGTAACGCGACGCTGGAGATCATCGCGGGCATGTTGCACGAGATCACGGTGCGGCACACCGCTTTCGTGTTCAAGGCGGGTCGCCCGGTGTCGAAGGCGGATTACGAGAAGTTGATGCGGTCCTATCGGCGGCTGATGCAGCTGTTGCGCTCGGGCGATGGCGACGCAGCCGAGGCGCACTGGCGCAAGCACCTCGACGTGGCTCGCAACCTGTTGCTGAAGGGACTCGAGACCGTCAAGGTCCGCGACGTGATGGGCTGACCGCGTCGTCGAAACTGCGGTGAGATCGCGTTATTGGGCCAAATCGCGATCTGTGCGCAGTTTCGAGGCGTCGCGGTCCAACTGCCACGTCACGTGCACCGGTATGTCGTCGGTCCACGGCTGCCCGGCCACCATGTCGGACACGTTGACGTAACCGCGCTCGAACTCCCCCGTCGCGGCGTCGACCAAGCGGTATTCCTGCCTTTGCCGATGGAAGGGTTGCGCATCGAGCAGGATGACGCGCACTTCGCCAGGGTCGAACTGACACCGCTGCTGCATCGCGGCGATCAGTTGCTCGTTGTGCATGTGACCGTCACCGAAGTTCCACCCGACGGCGGTGCTGCACAGCCGCTCGCCTTCGGTGATGAGGTAGTCGTCCTCGTTGCGCCCGGCCAGCGCGTGATGGACGAGGGTGAGCAACGCCTTGCCATGAGAATTGAAGCCGCGGAAGGCATATCCCTTGTACAGGTAGATCATTGCCTGTTCTTCGCTGCCGTAGACCTTCTCGAGCTGAGACGCGGGCATGCTTGCGATTGCCACGAGTCCGCGATCAATCTTCTCGTTGGCCGACGGCTTGATGCACCACCACGAGGTATCCCAATTGCCTGCGTAATACCGCATGCCGGGCAGGAACGAAATCTTGCGGGGGAACAGATTGCCGAGCACGACCACGGTGGCCAGCACGGCGAAGAGCAGTACCGGAAGTGGAGTGGTCATATCGGTGAGGCCGACTCCAGCGTGGCCGACGAACAACGTCAGCACCGAGAAGATCATGAAGACGTTCCACTCCAGGGGCACACCCATCGGGATTGCCGACAGGATGCCGAAGTGGAAGCAGACCATCACGAATGCCGCGATCGCCGTTGGCCAGCCGCCGTGAGAGAACAGCAACGCCAACGGCACCAGCATCTCGATCGCGGTGCTGAAATGAGCGATGAATCGGGACACGCGGCCCGGACGCAGATCGTCTGGAAACTTCTCGAAGAACTTCCGTTTCAGCGACTTCGTTCTGATCAACGGATTGTTCGACATCATCGTCGAAATCACGAACGGGAAGTGCTTGTTGAGCTTGGACGTGGCCGCACCCATCCAGATCGCTACGCACACGAGCTTGGCGGCGATGATCATGTCGACGCCGTAGCCGGCGAACAGAAAAGCCACCGTGAAGGACGCGTAGACCTCGCCGCGTGCGGCCAAGAAGATCACCTTGTCCCGGAGCCCGGCCACGGCCAGCAAGCCGAGGATGGTCCAGATCTGCCACATCGGAAGGACGCCGACTGCGGTGTTGAGCGCCGAATTCGGCCCGGTGCCATCGGAGAACAACGCGATGAGCAGGACCACCAGCAGCGCGCCGTACAGCGCGACGTCCAGCGGTGTCCGCGCGGTGCCTTTCGTCAGCGGCACTCGGTTCGGCCATGGTGGTAGCCGAATAGTCTTGGGCCGCAACCAGTACAGGATCGATCCCATCGGCGGGATGAACCGGTTGTTCAGTGGACCGAAGCCGCAGCCCAGTCCGATGACCTCGAACAACATGGTGTACAGCACGACCTTCTGGAACACGATCGGTTCGGTCCACCAGTCGCCGACTCCTGTGAAGCCGTCGACGCCCTTGGTCGCCAGTGCGAACAACCAACCGCCGAGAATGTAGAGCAGGATCTTGACGACATAGAACAGGTGCATGACGACAGGCGTGCCGAACCCAACTTCCGCCCAGTGCCGGGCCATCGGCCGGATCTTCTCCGAGCGCGTGCCCTTGCTCCACTCTGCGAAGTCGACGACAGGCATATCGGGCTTGAGAAATCCCATGGTGGTAAGACTAGAACGTGTTCTAGCCGAGCGGAATCAGTTCCCGCATGCCGAAGCCGTCGTCGCCCTAGCCTTACCGGGATGACCACCTTTGCCCTGGTACATGGCGGATGGCACGGCGCGTGGTGTTGGGAGCGGTTGACCCCGCCCCTGCAGCGAGCCGGCCATGACGTCGTGACGATGGACCTGCCCATCGACGACGGAACGGCGAGTTTCGACACCTACGCCGACGTGGTGTGCGCGGCTCTAGAGGGTCGCGGTGACGATGTCGTGCTGGTCGGACACTCGTTCGGCGGACATACAGTGCCGCTGGTGGCCGCGCATCGACCCGTGCGCCACTTGGTGTACCTGTGCGCCATGGTTCCGGACATCGGCCGTAGCGTGTTCGATCAATTCGGTGACGAAATCGAGATGCTGAACCCGGCGTACCAAGAAGGGCTGAGCGCGCCGGATTCCCAGCTGTGAGAACAACATCCATCGTCTGTAGTGAGGATCAGATCCTGCGTCCCGAATGGTCGAGGCGAATTGATCGCGAGCGGATCGGCGCGGATCTCATCGAGCTTTGGGAGACCACTCGCCGTTCTACTCACGCCCATCGGTGCTTGCAGATGTTCTGCTCGGCTTGGCGAACCAGTGTCGTGAGTCGTTAATTCACTTGCAGTAGTTACCGATTGGTTCGAAGTCCAGGCTGTCCCG
>DATFCF010001000.1:0-2248 GCA_035253445.1 Mycobacterium sp. | reverse complement strand
ACCGCAACCTAGATCACCATTGGGTTGCGCGAACACACTGTCATGGCGAATTGAGTGCGTCGTACATCCATCCAAGCATGATCCCCTTGTCTTCGATGGAATACGGTCGGGGCGTGACGATGCCGAGTGAGACGGAACTGTCCGGAGAGCTGCTCTTGGTCGCCATCGTCGAGATGTCGCCAGGGCAGGCCGCAGCCGGGCAGCGGTACGAGGACACGGTGTTGGGGCTGCTGGGTCGGCACGGCGGATCGGTCGAGCGGCGAATGCGCGGCACGGACTCGGCAACCGAGGTACAGCTGATCCGGTTCCGCTCACGAGCCGGATACGAGTCCTTCATGGTCGACCCAAATCGACTCGGCTACCGGGACGGGATCGGCGATGCCGCGCCCACCACGCGGGTAATCGAGGTACGTGACCTGTAGGCACACAGGTCCTCCGAGCTGGGCCCGATAGTCCTATGACGTCGGCGCGGCCCCGCCAACCCCGGAGACTCTGATGTGCTGATGTCCTACCCGGCGGGGAGGATGGGCGCGGGAGGTACAGATGAGCGACATCGCGGACGTTCCACCCGCCGTTGTGGGCCGGCTCCGGGTGATCTGCGGGGAACTGCCCGAGGCGTACGAGGAGCCGGCGTGGATCGGCCTGCGGTGGCGGATTCGCCGGCGGACGTTCCTGCACGTCTACA
Source organism: Mycobacterium sp. (assembly GCA_035253445.1). GTDB lineage: Bacteria > Actinomycetota > Actinomycetes > Mycobacteriales > Mycobacteriaceae > Mycobacterium. Next base: position 1,563 of record DATFCF010001000.1, on the reverse strand, counting down.
CCACCGACGAGAGGCGGTCGGCGTACATCGATCTGGACGATCCGGCCATCCTGATGACCTTCCGGGCGCCGCCCGGGGAGTTGGCCGCGCTGGCGCATGCCGGCCCTCCGTTCTTCCGGGCCGACTGGGGTGTGAATGTCGTGGGAATGGTGCTGGACGACGAGACGGACTGGGTCGAGGTTGCCGAGCTGGTGACGGACAGCTATCGCGTGCAGGCGCCCCGCCGCCTCGCGTTCCGGCTGAAGGCAGGTGGATGAACCGCCGGCTACCTCCCCACGTTGCCGCTTATCCAGGTTCGGTGCTGAGAAACATTCCTATTCATGGTGGGATAGGTCGGGTTGCCGCACTGGCTAGAGATATTTCAGGAGACGATTCCCATGACGACATCACCCAGTGCCGCATGCTCCGGCCGTCTGGCCGGATTTGCGGATGCAGTTCATTCCGGGCGTGATCTGCTTCACGAACTGGTAGATGCCTTCGCAGGTCCACCGCGGCGTGACATCGAGGAAGACCTCGCGTCGTTCGTTGGGGAAGCCCGCATTGCTGGTCTTTCCGTAGCCGGTCGTGACTACCTCGCCGGTCGGCACCGCGCCCTGGCTGGGCAGTGCGGGTGCGATGAGGGGCTCCGACAGCAAGATGGGCTGGTCAAGCGCAGGATCGCGAGATCGCCGTCCATTGCCGGGACGCGCCTTCACTCGGTTCGGGTATCGGCCTCGAGCACGGTGAGGTCGCGCACCGCGTACCGGTGATGCTCGGCCTCTTCCTTGAGCACGACGCTGAGGCAGCGGCGTACGACGTAGTCCTTGTCCGGGTAGTGGTCGGCCGGCTTGCGACCACATACCCGGTCGAGCTCGGCCTCGGTGAGCTCGTCGACGACCCGGCGCATCGTGGCCATGCGGGCGAGCCGCGGCGCGAGTACCTCGTCGAGCGTCGGGATGGCATCGAGGGTGAGCCCGAGGAGCTTCGCCGATGCTTCGGCCGGCATCCCGCCGCCAGGAAGGCCCAACGAGTGGTACGGCGCATCCTCCTCGAGCACGGCGTTGCCGATCCAGGCATCGCTGGCCATCAGCAGATGCCGCTGCGTCTCGACGAACGACCACTCGCCGTCGACCTGCTCGTGCAGCTTCGCCTCGGGTAGGCGCCGGGCGCGGTCGAGCGTCTCCTCCCATTGCTTCTCGATGGCATCCCAAGCGGCCCGGTATTCGGCGGCGGACGTGGCCTCACGGGCCAGCACCCGGTTGGGATGCAGCCGATCGAGCTCGGCCTCGACGTAGGCGGTCACGTCGACGTCATTGACAACGACACGCTCGAAGCCGCCACCAAGGGAGACGTTAGCCCCATAGCAGTCCACAATCTTCAGACCGGTGACGTCGCAATCGCGAATCTCGAGACCAGAGAGGTCGCACAGATGGATGCGGGCACCACGGAACTGGTCACCTTGGGTGTACTCAGCAGGCATGGGACAGCTTCCCGTATCCGTCCCGCCCCCGCAAGTGAATGGCACAACGTGAGGGTTGCGTATTGCGTCCGGGTGGGAGAGTGCGGGATCGAGCATCTTGGCGA
>DATFCF010000999.1:0-4306 GCA_035253445.1 Mycobacterium sp. | reverse complement strand
GATTCCGAGACTCATCACCCGGTCGCCGATATTGAGTCGGCTCACATTGGCTCCGACGCCGGTGACGACACCGGTCACCTCACACCCCAGCACGAACGGCGGGTCTGGTTTGATCTGGTACTTGCCTTCGGCGAAAAGCACGTCGTAGAAGCCGACTCCGGCGGCCTTCACGTCGATCAGGACCTCGTCCGGGCCTGCGACCGGCTCGGCCACGTCGCGGTAGACCGCGTCGTCGACTGAGCCGAACGTGTCGCAGACCAGTGCCTTCACTGCCTGTCCCCTCTGCGGGCGGTCCGCGCACGAACGGCGCCCGCGGACTGCGCGCTTCTGTGTCGTGCCGGTCAGTAGGACCGCGGCAGTCCGTAAGATTCCGCGATCATGTTTCTCGACATCTCGTTGCTGATGGGTGCGATGCGGAAGAGCCGAGAGTCCCGCCAGAACCGCTGCATGTCGGTCTCCTGCGAATACCCCATGCCGCCGAGGATCTGTATGCCCAGATCTGCTGCTTGGGTGACGTATTCGGCAGTGACCATCTTGGCCATCGTCGCCTCGGTGGCGCATGGTTGACCCTGTTGCTGCAACAGCGCCGCGTAGTAGGTGATGAGTTCGCCCTGACGTAGCCAGGACGCGATGTCGGCCACGTAATGCTGCAATGCCTGGAAACGCCCGATCGGTCCACCGAAGGCGGTGCGCTGCTTGAGGTACTCGACAGAGCCCTCGAGAACGCCCTCGATCATGCCGTTGGCGAATGAAGCGGTGAGAATCCGCTCGTTGTTCAGCGTCGCGACAATGTTTCCCCAGCCTCGTCCGGGCTCACCGAGCATCAGATCCTCGGGGACGAAAACGTCGTCGAAATACACCTCGTTCGACGCGACCGCTCGCATGCCCAACTTCGGGATGGGGCGCATCGTCAAACCGTCCGTGGATGTCGGCACCAGAAACAGGCTGCACCGGCGGCTGGTTCTTTCATCCGGGTGCGATACGGCCAGGACGAGCAGGTAGTCCGCAACGTGAGCGCCTGTTGACCACACCTTCTGGCCCGAGATGGTCCACCCACCGTCGACCTTCGTGGCCCGAGTGCGCATTGCCCCTAGGACGTCAGTACCCCCACCCGGCTCTGTGATGGCGATCGCGAACCGAAGCTTGCCCTTGGCCAGATCGGGGAGGAATCGCTGCTTCTGCTCCTCGTTGCCGTAGGCGCCCACGGACTTCCCGCCCGCAAACGACGGAATGCCCCACCCGGCAACCAGGCCGCCCAGATTCCTGGCCAGACCTTGGCCGAGGATGATCTGCGAGACGACGTCGCCACCCTGGCCCCCGTACTCCTCAGCTATGCCGATTCCATGAAAACCGGCTTCGGCGAAGTCATCCCACAGGGCGTACGGATATTCCTTGTCCGCTTCGAGTTCTCGCGCAAGTTCGTTCGGGTACTTGTCGTCGACCCACGAACGGATAGCTGCGCGGAACTCTTTGGTCTCGTCATCGAGAAGCAGCTCCACGAAACCCTCTTTCAATACGTTGGTGCCGTGGCCGCGCGGCGGATCCGGACGCGGATCGACGACGAGCCAAGCGGACATCGATCAATATGGCAGATGATATATTATTCGCCTCTTCGATGTCCAGCCCGCGGCTGAGCCCTGCCCGCGGCGGTCCATGTTCGTCGATATGCGGCGCGGCCGCCCCCGGATGCCTCCGTTAAATCGCTCCGGGATCCGATGTTCCAGCGTTATAATTCATCTGCCTTACAATGCTTTCCGGTCGGCCGTATGTTGCGCCGAGGACGCGTGGTTCCACACCCAACGCAGAAATGGAGTCCATGTGACGCTCGCAGGTTCGCTTGTCCGCGCATTCGGTGACATCGACCGGTTGACGGAGTTGTACGACGATGACATCGTCTGGTATCTGCCGGCTTCTGTCGGGGCGGCGGCTGGCCCGCACCGAGGGAAAGAGGCAGTGCTCGCGTTCAACAATCAGACGTGGGGCGGCGGGTTCTACTTGCCGACCGGTGTTGAGGTCAAGGTGCACGACGAGTTCGAACACGGTGATCTGAGTGTCGCGCGGCTCACCTACAGTGCGACGGTTGCCTCCACCGGTGAACGATATGAGAACGAGTATGTCGTCCTGGTACGAGCACGCAACGGGAAGATCGGCGAGGTGCACGAGCACCTGGACACCTTGAAAGTCATTCAGTACGAGGGGCTTCGCCCGTTTCTTCCGCCAATTCCGGCAGGTTGACCGACGCACTAGGGTCGGACGGCAGTTTCGAAGTTTAGGCCGCTTGTGCCTTTGTAGCTCGTGTCAGTACCGGATGACCCCGCGCAGGATGACCCCGTTTCGCAGGTCGTCGTAGCCGTCGTTGATCTCGTCGAGCGTGTATTCCTTGGTGATCAGTTCGTCGAGTTTCAGCTGACCGTTCCGGTAGAGGTCGAGCATGAGGGGGACGTCGATGCGTGGATTCGCCGAGCCGAAGACCGCTCCGCGCACCTGCTTCTCGTACATCGTGAGATCGAACAACGACATGGTGACCGACGTGTCGGCCGGATGCGGAATCGCCGTCATCACCACGCGGCCTCGCTTGCCGACGAGGCTGAGTGCTTCGCCGACGTAGGAGCCCTCTGCTACGGAGGTGGCCACGACGCACACATCGGCCATCCGCCCCCAGGAGATTTCGTTGACGATCGCCCACGCTTCGGACACCGTTGCGGCGGTGTGGGTGGCCCCGAATTCCGTGGCGCGGTTGCGTTTGTATTCGACCGGATCCAACGCCACAATCGTTCGGGCACCTGCTATTCGGGCACCTTGGATGGCGTTGACACCAATTCCGCCGGCGCCCATCACTACGACGATGTCCCCGTCTCGGGTCTCACCCGCCCTGACCGCGCTGCCGTAACCGGTGGTGACGCCGCAGCCGACAAGGGCGGCCTTGTCCAACGGCGTGCCCTGATCGATCTTGATGAGCGACGCCGCAGGCACGACGGTGTACTCGGCGAACGATCCGAGCACACACATCTGGCCGAGGTCGTGCCCCCTGGCGTGGAATCGGTGGGTGCCGTCGAGCAGCGGGCCGGCGATGATGGCAGCACCCACGTCACACAGGTTGCCCCAACCCCGTACGCAGGGCAGGCACCGCCCGCACGACGGAATGAAGCTGAGGACGACCGAGTCGCCTTCGCTGACTTCCGTTACGCCTGAGCCCACCGCCGCCACCGTGCCGGCCCCCTCGTGACCGCCGACAGCAGGCAGCGGCATGGGCATGTCGCCGGTGACCAGGTGTTCATCGGAGTGGCACAGCCCGCTGGCGGCCAACTTGACCAGCACTTCGCCTGCTTTCGGATCGTCGAGATCGACCTCCTCGACTTCCCATTTCTGATGCAGGCCCCACAGGACGGCTGCTTTGGTCTTCACCTGAGCGGTTCCTCTCGGCATTGAGGATTGCTGGCATCGATACCCACTACGCAGCGACGAGCGGCGCTCGGAATCGACGAAATCGCAATATGGCAGCAGCCATATTACTCTGATCGGTCTGTCGCTGACGCGAATTTGCGGTGCCCACTTGGGCGCGGTCGAAGCCGGCGGCTCGGCCCGTCTTTCGTGGTGGAGCGTCGAAAGCCCTTGAGTCGTAAGGGTTTACCTCACTGCGCTTGGGTAGGGCAGGCGCCAAGAGGTCCCGTGAGCGAAGCGCGTTGGGACAGTTCAATCCAATTCCCATCTGGATCGCGCACCATCGCGAAACGTGCGACGTCGCGAAGTTGACGAATCGGCATGCCGGGGAATCCGCCGGCCTTCAAGAAACGCTCGTATTCAAGTCGCACATCGTGGACTTGGATGGTGAGGTACCTCCAGCCCGCCCCTTCCAGAGACGAGTTCTCGGAGGCCGATGGCGACTGCTCCAACAGTATGGCGCTGGCACCTACTCGAAAGGCGCCGTACGTCTCTTCGGGGAGACCGAGCGCTTGGCGGAAAAAGCGTCGATGCACGGCGACGTCACGAGCGCGAAGTTTGATGCCGAGCTGCCGGATGCCCTGGTGGCCGACGGGGACCAGAATGACGCGGTTTCCTTCCGGATCGATCAGCAGGCGTGGCGCGTCGACGTCATCGCGGGCGACATATACCTCGCGGTATCCACTGGGTGCCGTGACGGGCACCGACGTCGGCGTGTTGATCTTCAGAACTGATCCGTTCAGGTCATATCGGTGCTGCTGGTGGGTATCCGAGATGACCAGGGTGTGATCGAAGCACGCTCCGATCTCGTCGCGCCAGAAGACGGCCACGTCTTCGGCTGAATGCACCGTGAGACCGACATCGA
>DATFCF010000998.1:0-11790 GCA_035253445.1 Mycobacterium sp. | reverse complement strand
GAGCGCGTTCTCGATTTCCGACGGCGCCACGTTCTTGCCGCCAGCGGTGATGATGATGTCCTTCATCCGGTCGGTGATCTTCACGTGCGTGTCGTCCACCCACTCGCCGACATCGCCGGTGTGCAACCAGCCGTCGGCGTCGACGGTTTTGGCGGTGGCTTCCGGGTTCCTCCAGTAGCCCGCGAAGGTTCCCGGATGCCGGGTGAGGATCTCCCCGGTGGCTTCGTCGATGCGCAGCTCGATGCCGGGATGCGGCTCGCCCACCGTGCCGACCTTCACCCTGCCCGGCCGGTTCGCGGTGGCGATCGCCGTGTTCTCGGTCATCCCGTACAGCTCATGCATCGGCAGGCCGACGCCCATGAAGAACCGCAACACTTCGGGCGCTACCGGGGCGGCTCCGCACGAGGCGTAGCGGACCTTGCGCATCCCGATCCGGTCGCGCAATGCGCGGTAATAGAAGACCCAACCAATCGCGTAGCGCACGCGCGTGCTCACGGTGTGCCTGCCGCCCGTGCGCACCAGAGTCTCGGCGATGCCGTCGGCCACCCGCAACCAGAACCGGCTGAATGCCCGCTTGAGCCAGCTCGCCGAGTCGATCCGAATCCGTACCCCGGCCAGCACCTTCTCCCAAATACGCGGCACCGCAAAAAGAATCGTCGGCTGCACCTCACACAGGTTCTCCTGCACCGTCTCGATCGATTCGGCGAAATGCACCTGAATGCCTGCGCACGCCGAGAACCAGGTGGTGAAAATCCGCTCGGCGATATGACACAGCGGCAGGTAAGACAGCGTGACGTCGGCGGGCGATGGCGGCGGGGAGATGTATCCACCGCCCTCGAGGAGAACCTTGACGCAATACTCGACATTCGACACCTTGAGCATGGCTCCCTTGGGCGGCCCGGTGGTGCCGGAGGTGTAAACCATTGTCAGTACGTCGTCTTCGGTGGTTTCGGCCATCCGTTGGTTCACGGCCTCGGGGTCGGATTCTCGGTGCTGGGTGCCCAGGGCGAGAAAGTCTTGCCACGACATGAGTTTCGGGTGGGTGTAGCGATACCGGATCCCGCGCGGCTCCAGGTAAATGATCTTCTCGACATCGGGTAGCTGGTCGAGCACCTCCAACGCCTTGTCCACCTGCTCCTGGTCCTCGGCGATCAGCACCCGAGCGCCGGAGTGCGACAGCAGGTAGGCGACCTCGGCGGGTGGATTGGTCGGGTACAGGCCGACCGTCGTGGCCCGCACCGCGACCGCGCCGATGTCGGAGTACAGCCATTCGCGCCGGTTCTCCGAATGCACCGCAACTCGGTCCCCGGGTTCGATCCCCAGCGCCAGCAGGGCGTGCCCGACCAGCTCGGCATTGTTCCAGTAGTCCGACCAGGTGACCTCCTGCCAGATGCCGAAGTCCTTCTCGCGCAACGCAATCTGATCCGGTGTGTCGCGGCCCCGATCGCGGACCCGGCTCGCCACGGTGGTGACCGCGGTGCTGATCTGCGCGGTGACAGCGGTCATGCTGCACCCCCGGAGGTTTGGTGCTCCTGGCCAAGGTAGGCCCGGATCACGTCTGGGTTGGCGGACACCTCGTGCGGGCTACCGATGCATATCGGCTTGCCGAAGTCGACGACCAGCACGCGGTCGGCCAGATCCATCACCAGGCCCATGTCGTGCTCGACCATGACGATCGGGATGTGCAGTTCATCGCAGACGTCGAGGATGAAGCGCGCCATGTCCTCGGTCTCCTCGAGGTTCATCCCGGCCACGGGTTCATCGAGCAGCAGCAACTTGGGTTGCATGGCCAGTGCGCGGCCGAGCTCGACACGCTTCTGCACCCCGTAGGGCAATCGCCCGACCGGGAACCGCCGCCATTGCTCGAGCTCGAGAAAGTCGATGATGTCCTCGACCGCTGCCCGGTTGAGCAGCTCGCACCGGCGGGCCTTCCCGAGCCAGGCGAACGAGGACAGCACGCCGTACGGATTGTGGTGGTGGCGGCCGAGCATGAGGTTGTCCAGCACGGTCAAATTGGCGAACAGCTCGATGTTCTGGAATGTGCGGGCGATTCCGAGTTCGGCGATCTCGTGCGGCCGTTTGCGGATCAGATCAGCGCCTGCGAAGGTGACCCGGCCGGAGTGCGGGCGGTAAACCCCGGACAGCACATTGAATATCGAGGTCTTGCCCGCACCGTTGGGGCCGATGATCGCGAACAGCTCGTTGCCGCCGACCGTGAACGACACCCCGTCGATGGCCTTCACACCGGCGAACGACAACTCGACCCCGTCGAATTCCAGCACCGGCCTTTCGATCTGGGGCGGCGAGGCGGCCCGCTCGATAATGGCGGTCATGACAGCCACCGCTTGCGGCGCTTGTAGTGCTTGACCTCGCGGAACGATTTGACCGTGCCTTCGGCGCCCAGCCCGAGGTAGAACTCGCGCACGTCGGAGTCCTCCAGCAGCTCGGCCGCCGGCTTGTCCATCACGATCTTGCCGTTCTCCATGACGTAGCCGTGGTCGGCGATGGCCAGTGCCATGGCCGCGTTCTGCTCGACCAGCAACACGGTGGTTCCGCTCGCGTTGATCTCCACGATCAGGTCGCGGATCTGTTGCGCGACCTTCGGCGCCAAGCCCAGGCTCGGCTCATCGAGCAGGAGGCAACGCGGCTGCGACATCAGCGCCCGCCCCATTGCGAGCATCTGCTGCTCGCCGCCGGATAGGTAACCGGCGGTCCGCTTGCGGCACTGAGTGAGCACGGGGAACAGGCCGTACACCCGCTCCAGATTCTCGGGTAGCTGTTTAGGAGCGACGTGCCCGCCGATCCGCAGGTTCTCGTCCACCGTCAATTCGGCGAAGATCCGACGACCCTCCATCACCTGTTTGACGCCCAGCGCGACGATCTTGGTCGGTGGTTGCCGGTGGATGGATTGACCGTCGAAAACGACTGACCCCTTGGTGATCTCGCCATCGTTGACGTCGAGGAGTCCGGTCACCGCCAGCAGCAGCGTGGACTTACCCGCGCCGTTTGCGCCGAGCAGAGCGACGATCTTGCCTTCCGGCACGGTCAGGCTGACGCCCCTGAGTACCTGGATCACGTCGTCGTAGACGACCTCCAGGTTGTTCACCGACAGGAGTGCCGAGGCGGCCGAAGCCCCCGAACCCATCGCTGCGCTTTCCTCCCCTTCGCCCCCAGGCCTAGGACGATCGTCGCACTGTGTCGGCGTTCATGCGGGGAAATGTTCGTTTCGCTATCGCGCTTGCCGGCAAGCGACCTAGTGAGCTCTGGATGCTGGTTTGCGGCAGCTTGCAACTTTCGCAGCTGTGCGCGCAAGGGGCGCACGGCGTCCGGCATTGCGCCAACCCGTAGTTCGCCGTATCTACCTCAGGGGAACATTGACGCCAAATACACTGCACACCTGAGTACTTGGTGAAATCTGTCGCGCGGAGGTTGGCACATTAATAGTGGGCAGCAGCGCGTATCACGACGCACTGCAACGGAGTCGACGACTCACGCCACTAGGCGTCGTGCACCGCGAGCGGTACCGAGAACGACGTTCCGTTCAATGTCACCTTGAAGGCGTAGCGGCCAGGCCCAGATGTGCAGTTGACCCGCAGCGGCCACACCCAGAATCGGTTCTCGCCACCCGAACCGTCGAACGAGAGCTCTTGGTCCACGAGGACGGCGTCGTTGAGCGCCCAGTCCGAGAAGATGACCTTTGCGCGGTACGGCTTGCCCGTGTCATCGGGACTGGCCTGGATCAACGCGACGAGGTAAACGGATATCGACCGGTCGGGCGGAAAAACTGCGGCGCGACCCAAGACTCCGCCGGCTACGTACAGCGAATCGTCGGCGACCTCGGCATACCGCGCAAGAAACGCACCAGTGAGAATCACAGTTCCTAACTCCACAGCAACGCCAGGCCAGTACCGATCGGCACCGAATGTTCCCGACACCGTAGCCGGTTACAGAAGACGTTTCGCTTCATTGGGGTGAATGGACTGGTACGTGTGTGCTCTGCCGAGCCGCTTCACGCACCGTTCAAATCTGGGTTTGGTTGGCCCCAGTACCGGGGTGCCAGCGAACATCGCGCCGAGGGCACCGCGGCCTCGGATCCGGCCAAAGGGTGTTGCTCACGCGGCCAAGGCCGAGGTGCGACTGACGCGCGAAAATTTGCTGATGTGTCGCGGTGTGATTTGCCCCTCATTTTGGCTGAGAAAGCTAAGAATTTGTTGTCGTTCCACTATCGCCTGACGATCTGAATCAATTTGCCAATACAAGTATCAAACGAGCACATCGTCAGTCGTAGCGATTGCTGGATAAACATTACAACTACATAACGAATAGTTTTCTAAGCGGTGTCTGAGAGGTTTCCGTGCGTAACTGCCGATCGGCCTGTCCGCTTTCTCGGGTCACAGATTTTCGTCGCTAGACTCGACCGAGATCGCGCCCATGAGGCGCAGGCAGACTTGCAAATCTAGGCCGGTGCGCACCATGCCGGTGGAGGTACCGAATGAAGATGGCTAACTTTTTGATGCGTAAGAGCACTCCTGCTTCGCAAGTGACTCAGGAGGCGGATGTGGATCCGGACATCACCTTTGTGGGTGAGGTCGCGGTGCGCCGTGGTCCGATCGGCGATATCGCCGCCGGAACGCCCGTCGTGGTGACGAACTTCGGTGACGAAAGCGTCTCGCTGCTGAACCGCGACACCCTGATGGTGGAGGGCACCATCGCTGTTGACGGCGAGCCGTTCGCAGCCGTCGTTGCCGACGATCGCGCCTACATCAGCACCTCGTCGGCGAACTTCGACTCCCTTGCGGTGATCGACACCAACGCCAAGACCGTCATTGCGACCTACTCGCTCGCATTCGGCGTCACCGCTCTGGCGGTGAGCCCGGACGGCAAGCGCGTCTACGCAAGCCGCACCGGCCGCGACCACGTCGACGTTGCCGTCATCGACACCACCGCTGAGCGCGTGGGCACCATCGACATCGCCACCGGCGCCGGCATCGGCATTGACGCCATGGACGTCGACGCGACCGGCAAGCGGCTGTATGTCGCGATGACCGATGCGCGCGGTAGCAAGCTCGTCGTCGTCGATACCGAGACCGCCCGTGTGAAGCGCACCGTTCGGGTCGGTTCGCCGATTCGCGATCTGGCGTTCGCCGACGGCACCGCGTACGTCCTCACCTCGGACCGGACGCGTGGCGGCGCTGTGAGCGTGATCGACCTGTCGACCAACCAGATCACCGAGACCATCGACCTCGGTGGCGCTCCGACGCAGATGACTCTGAGCCCGGACAAAACCCGCGCCTACATCGTCGATTACGACCAGGTCGCGGTGTTGTGCACGCTGAGCCTGGAAATCGTCAACACCGTCACGGTCAGCGCCCGGCCCTCGTGCGTCGCGGTCAGTCCCGATGGCGGTCGCCTGTATGTCGCCGACTACGCCGGTGATGTCACGGTTTTCACAGTCGATTCGACCATGCCACCGCTGGTTTCGCAGTTCATGGCGACCGATCCGATCGCCATTCCCGATCTTCGCGAGCTGGAACCCGCACCCGTCTAAAGGGTTACGCGCCGACAATCGCGGCGTCGACATGGATCTCAGCACGTGCGTGAATCGCTACGGGCCTGCGCCCGCAGCGATCGCCGCGCTGCGAGCCATCGAACCGGCTGACATTCTGCTCCATCCCTACGACGCCGCGCCGCAGCTGATCGACCTCTATCGCGAGGTCACCGGGGTGTCCGACGGCGCGATGATCACCGGCCGTGGCGCAAGCGAATTCACCTGGGCGATGGGCCGCGAACTCGATCACGCCTCGGTTCAGGTGCCGATGCCTGCCTACACCGACTACCTGAAAGCCTTCCCCGGCCACGGATTCAGCCGCGCCGGTGACCAGACCCCGTCGCTCGAGCAGATCGATGCGGCGATGAATGCCGCTGGCACAGTCATCATTTCCAACCCGCACAACCCAACCAGCGCACATCTCGATCCCGATGGACTCGTCGCGGTCGCCGCCGCGCATCCCACTGCGACTCTCGTGGTCGACGAGTCCTATATCGACTTCACTCCCGATCCGACCGGCTGGTCGGTGATGGGTTGCGAGACACCCAATATCGTCGTGCTGCGTTCGACGACCAAGTTCTATGGCATCGCTGCGACCCGCACCGGCATTGCCTGGTGTGCCGAACCCGGGCCGTTGACATGGCTTTTCGGCCAACAGGAGAACTGGGGACTGTCCGGAGTGGACGTCCGCGTGGCATGTGCCGCGGTACGCAGCTTCGATTGGACAGGCCAAACCCGTGCGCAGATGCTCGCCGACTGCGCCTGGCGCACCGAAAATCTGTGCGATGTCGGAGGTCTCGATCTGCACGCCAATCGCAACGTGCATTTCCAGTATGCGTTGTGTGAACGCTCCCATGAGGTGGCCGAGGTGTTGCGGCGTCACGGCATCGGCGTGCGTGTACTCGGTGCGGCACACGGCGTTCGGCCCGATGCGTTACGAATCGTCGCGCCCCGCCACGACGAGCGCGACCGCTTCGCCGCTGCCCTTGCCGATGTGGTCGATGAGCGCGTCGCAGCCTAAGCCCGCGGGCGTCCTCGGTGTCAGCCTCGCCGCCTTGGGTGCGATCGCTTACGGCATCGCGACGGTCATCGGGCGCGCGCTGGCCGGCGCGGGCGTGGATTCCGCGACCGCGTTGGGCATCCGGTTCGCCGTCGCAGCAATCATTCTCGCGGTGGCGCTACGACTGCGCGGTGTCTCGATGCGACCACCACGCGGGTCGTGGCTGCCGATCGTGCTGCTCGGTGCGGTTGGCTACTCGCTGGAGTCGACGTTGTTCTACCTGTCGCTTGGGCACGGCACGGCGGCCGCGTGCATCCTGCTGTTCTACGCGTATCCAGCGATCGTCACCGTCACCGAATTCGGCCGCGGCCGAGAGCGGATGACGACGGCCAGCAGTGTTGCGCTGTTGCTGTCTTTCGCAGGCACGGCTGTCGTGGTGGTGGTCGGCCGCGATGTGTCAATCTCCTTGGCGGGCATCATCTTCGCGTTGGCGGCCGCAACCGTCTACGCGCTGTATCTCATCGTCGGGCGCGAGATCGGTAGGGGCGCCGACGCGATGACCACGGCGTGTTGGGTCGCTGTCGGGGCGGCGGGCTCATCCGGGTTGCGTGGGCTGGCCGGCGGCACGCTGCAGATTCCCAGTGGTCACGTGTTGCAGATCGTCGGCTACGGTGTCGCGACCGCGGTGGCGTTTGGTCTCACGTTCGCGGCGCTGGCCCGCATCGGCGCCAGCCAAACGGCCGTCGTGATGACCCTCGAAGCGGCGTCGACCGTCGTCATCGCCTCCGTTGTACTGGGCGAAGGCATCTCGCCGGCGCAGGCGTTCGGCGGGCTGGCGATCCTTGCGGCGGCGGCAGTGATCGCACACTCACACCCCCGCGAGGGACCCCAAAATGCCGGCCAACTACGGCGTGTCGGCGTACAGACACGGTCGCTCGCGGCAAGGAATTAGCGCCATTGGTAGCGCGTCTTCGGGCGGCCCGCTTTGCCGTAGTCGGTGTGCCGGGTGACGGTGCCTTCCTCTGCGAGACGCTCGAGATAGCGCCATGCGGTCACCCGCGACACGCCAACCTGCTTGGCGACCTCGTCCGCGGTGATGCCGTCGACGGAATCCCGTACCGCCCTGGCGATCTCGTCATTGGTTCCAGGGGCAGCGCCCTTCGGGGCCGCGGATCTGTCCGCGCTGACCCGCAGCTCGGCCAGGGCGCGATCGACCTCGGCCTGACTGGCCGCGTCGGTGCCTGCGGGCAGGGCCTCGCGGTAGCGTCGGTAGCGCTCCAACCGATCCCGGAACGCCGCGAACGTAAACGGCTTGAGCAGGTAGGCCAGCGCCCCGTGACCGACCGCGGCACGCACCATCTCGAGGTCCCGCTCGGAGGTGATCGCGATGATATCCGGCGTGGGACGCAAACCAGACAAGCCTGACGCCAGCGCGATGCCGTTGGCGTCGGGAAGTCCGATGTCCAACAGCACCAAGTCGATTGGCGCTTCGGTCGCCGCGGCCTCAGAGGCGGCGCGCATGGCGTCGCGGGCCGTATGCGCGACACCGGCGATCGAAAAGCCCGAAAGCCGGCCGAGATATGTCCGATGCGCCTCGGCGATCAACGGTTCGTCCTCGACGATCAGCACGCTGATCATGAGTTCGCCAACACCATCACGGTCACGACGGATCCGTAGGTGATGTCTGTCGTCAGCACGCCGTTGTGGCGTTTGACCACCTGGCTGACCAACGCCAACCCGAGGCCGTGGTGGTCCGAGACGCCCTTCGTCGAGTATCCGCGTTGCATGGCCTTTTCGAAGGTGGCTGCATCCATGCCCGGTCCGCTGTCGGCGACGCGCAGCATGAGCGTGTTTTCCAGCATCTGCACGGTGACCTCCACCCACGGGTCGTCGCGGTCGCAGGCGTCCATCGCGTTGTCGATCAGGTTGCCCAGCACGGTGACCATCTCCGGCCCCGTGAGGGGGACGTTGTCGGCGTTCGACGGCAGATGGGTGTCCTCGGTGACGGTCAACTCGATACCGCGTTCGTCGGCCTGGGCCGTCTTGCCCAGCAGCAATGCGACGAGCGCCGGCTCACTGACCGCGTCGGACAGCCGGTCGACCAGCTGTTGGGACAGCTCGAGCTCGTTGGTGGCGAACTGCACCGCGTCATCGGATCTGCCCATCTCCACCATCGTGACGATGGTGTGCAGCTTGTTGGCGGCCTCGTGCGCCTGCGAGCGCAGCGTGTCGGTCAGCACTTTCAGCGAGCTGAGTTCGCCGAGCGCCCCCTGCAGTTCGGTGCGATCGCGGATGGTGACGACTTCCGAATCACGAGGCGCGTTCTCCACCGACGACCGGTTGACCACCAGCACCCGGCTTTCGGTGACGTGCACTTCGTCGCGCGCCCCCGGGTTGTACGTGCGCAAGAACTCCGGCAGATCCGAGGAGTTGACCGGCCCGGGTGGCAGGGAAAGCAGGCGGCGGGCCTCGTCGTTGACCAGCGCCACGCCGTTGCGGTCGAGCACGATCAGCCCCTCTGACACCGAATGCAGGATCGCGTCGTGATGTTCGTACATCACCCGCAGTTCGTCGGGACGCAGCCCGTGGGTCTGCCGCAGCAGCCGACGCCGGATCAACCACACGCCCACCAGCGAAATGGCAAGCGCCGCAACGCTGACCGTGGCGATCGTCGGGAACTGCGAACGCCAACGATCGGCCAGGCTCTGCTGCAGAATGCCCGCGGATACCAGGCCGACGATCTGACCCGACTCGTTGTGTACGGGTACGACCGCGCGAATCGACGGCCCGAGGGTGCCGGTGAACACCTCGCTGAACGTTTCTCCGCGCAGAGCCGGCTCGATGGTGCCGATGTATTGGCCGCCGATCTGTTTGGGGTCGATGTGGGTGAACCGGGTGCGATCGGGCGCCATGATCGTGATGAACGCGATGTCGGTGTTCGTCCGTACCGCCTCGGTCACCGGCTGCAGAATCTCGGTGGCCCTTCCGGATTCGATCGCGGTCGCCGTCGACGGCGAGTCGGCCAGCGCGGTGGCGATAGCGATGACCTGCTGACGGGCGGCGGCGTCGCCGTCGCGCTTCGCGTCGAGCAATGCCAGCCCGCTGCCGGCCAGCACGACCACCGCAATCACCAGGATCTGCAGGGCGATCGCCTGGCCGGCCAACGACCGGGGCCACCACCTGTTCAAGCGCACGCTCCTGAACGTAATGAACTAAAACGTGACCTGGCTCACGTCCTCACAGAACATCCTTGCAGACCACATTTCGCCGTCGACCTGAAGGAAGTTCGAAATGACCAACACTGTGGACCGCCCGCCGGTACCGGACGCGGCGCCGCCCCGGCGCCGTGACCGCACGCATTGGCTCTACATCGCCGTCATCGTCGCGGTATTCGCCGGTGTCGCCGTCGGCATCCTCGCCCCCGATGTCGGCAAGAGTGTCGGCGTGCTGGGCACGATGTTCGTCGGCCTGATCAAGATGATGATCGCGCCGGTCATCTTCTGCACGATCGTGCTGGGCATCGGCTCGGTGCGCAAAGCCGCCACCGTCGGCAAGGTCGGCGGCCTGGCGTTCGTCTACTTCCTGGTGATGTCCACCTTCGCCTTGGCGATCGGCCTCGTCGTGGGCAACCTGATCCACCCCGGAAGCGGTATGCAGCTGTCCGAAACCACGGCAAGCAAGGGCGCCGAACTGGCCGAGAAAGCCCATGAGTCCGGCGGCCTGATGGACTTCGTCCAGGGCATCATCCCCGACACCCTGTTGTCGTCGTTGACGGCGGGCAGCGTGCTGCAGGCGCTGTTCGTCGCGCTTCTGGTCGGCTTCGCCCTCCAGGCGATGGGCAGCGCGGGCGAGCCGATCCTGCGCGGCATCGAGCACCTGCAGAAGCTGGTGTTCAAGGTCCTCGTGATGATCCTGTGGCTGGCCCCGATCGGCGCGTTCGGCGCGATCGCCAACGTCGTCGGCCAGACCGGCTGGTCCGCCGTCACCCAGCTGCTGACGCTGATGCTCGCCTTCTACATCACCTGCATCGTGTTCGTGTTCGGCGTACTGGGATCCATGCTGCGCGCAGTCTCGGGCATCTCGATCTTCAAGCTGGTGCGCTACCTGGCCCGCGAGTATCTCCTGATCTTCTCGACCTCCTCGTCGGAGTCGGCGCTGCCCCGGCTGATCGCCAAGATGGAGCACCTGGGCGTCGACCGCAGCACCGTCGGTGTCGTCGTGCCGACCGGCTACTCGTTCAACCTGGACGGCACCGCGATCTACCTGACCATGGCCTCGCTGTTCATCGCCGATGCGATGGGTAGCCCGCTGTCCGTCGGTCAGCAGATCGGTCTGCTGGTGTTCATGATCGTCGCGTCCAAGGGCGCGGCCGGTGTGACGGGTGCCGGCCTGGCCACCCTGGCCGGTGGCCTGCAGAGCCACCGCCCCGACCTGCTCGACGGCGTCGGCCTGATCGTCGGTATCGACCGGTTCATGTCCGAGGCCCGCGCGGTCACCAACTTCTCGGGCAATGCGGTCGCGACGGTGCTGGTCGGGTCGTGGACGAAGACGATCGATCGCGACAAGGTGAACGCCGTTCTGGGTGGAGAGGACCCATTCGACGAACTCACCATGGTTGACGACGATCACACTCCGCGCGCCGAAGAACCAGCGCAGGAGCGAGTCCCTGTGCCTGCTTAGGGCTGCACCTGTAACAAGACAGGAAAGACCCGGCCGGATACCCCTCCTCGCGGCCGGGTCTTTCCTTGCGTCCGCGTCGAGCCTGCGGTCAGATCGTGGATTCGCGTGAAATCACGATCTGCCCGCAGGCTCGGCGCCGCCTCAAAGTTTGTGGAATTCGTTTTGAACCCCCTTCGCACATCGCCCGTTGAACCGGCTGAAGACCAACGGGGTCTACACGAAACGAAGGGAGGCGCGGTCATGCGCGCAACGCTATTGATCCTGACCGGAATCGCTGCTGCGGCGTGCGGAGCGATCATCGCGCCTGCAGCCATCGCGTCGGCCGCCGAATCGGCGGAACTGACCATCGCTCAGCTCGAGGCGCAAGGCTTCGACGTGAAGATCAACCGCATCGGAAGCGCGCCGCTGGACCAGTGCGTCGTCACCGACGTGCGAAACCCAAGGGAGCGAACTGAATTCGTTCCCGTGCTCGGTGACGACAATGGTGTGGTGCCCGTGGTGGTTGATCGCAACATCACCGTCACCGTGAACTGCTCGCGGCGCTGACACACCGCTAAAGGCC
>DATFCF010000997.1:0-4749 GCA_035253445.1 Mycobacterium sp. | reverse complement strand
GCTGCGGCGACGGCAACACCGAGTGGCCCCGCAACTGCGGCCGAGCCACCACTCCCACCCGCACCCGCTCCGGCGGTCGGCGGTGCTCCAGCCCCCGCGCTTATCGCGGCGCGGCCGGAAGCGATCTGGCCGTAGCGCCGGCCGGAGACCATCTGCGCCGTGTTCGCCATCATCATCCCTTGGTGCCCGGCGCGCACCGGGCCGCCCTTGATGCCGTGGGCAACGACGGCGGCTTCGGTCAACGGCAGCAACCGCGCGATGAGCAGAGGTGAGAACGCGGACACGCCGAACGCAGCGGCCGCTGTCAGGAGGATGCCGACGGCCTGCGTGATGGATCCACCGGGATTCTGGGCGAACACTTCAGGTCGGGGCAGGGCAGTCACCGCGCCACCCGTACCTGCACCGACCGCAGCCGCGGCGGCAACCGCGAGGGCAACCGCGATGACGAGTTTCGACACGATGAGCGCCACCAGCAGATCCAGGAGCTTGCGGCTCGCTCCCTTCGTCGCCGGCCACAGCCTGGCCGCGAACACGAGAGGAGCGAGCGCGACGACGATGTAGATGAGCGCCGAGCGCACGACGAGCTCGGCGACGAGCACCAACCCGGCGAGAACTGTCACCAGGCCGAGGACGAAGACCACGAACGCGGTGGCACCACCGCCGCTCAACGTGCTGAGGCTGCCGACCACGGTGCCGAACTGCGAGATGTCGTCCTTGAAGTTGTCCATCACTCGGGCCGACAGCGCGTCGGTGAGTCGAATCAGCACTTGGGTGACGGTGACGAGTCCGATCATGCCGATGATCGACATCGGCAACTCGAGTGCGACACGCCGAAGCATCCCGCCGACGTCGCCGCTGAGCGTGCCTTGCACGATGCCGGCGAGCACGAACAGCACCAGGAGGCTTGCACCGATGCCGACCGTTGACGCGTAGGGGCCCTTGCCGCTGATGAACCAGTCAGCTTGGACGTTGGGGTCAGCCGCGTCCAAGAAGAAGTTGAACACGCCCCCGACGACCCACACGACAGCGTCGACGACCCATGCAGTGAGTCCGCCGATGATGACCTCGAAGCCTTTGGTGGCGACTCCGCCGACGAAGTCGGAGACCTTGTCGATCACCCAGCCGACCGGATTGGGGAAGCCGAAGCCCAAGATCATTTGACCGGCTCCCCGTCCATGCGGGTGAACCCGTCGAGTGCCTGGTCGAACGGCTGCGCATTCCAGGGTTGGTCATGCGGGCCGGTGATCGGTGTCGGGCCAGGTGTGTCGCGCACTCCGTCGACTCGCCAGTCGCCGTCGATCCATGCGAGGTCGAGGGTGACGGTGACGAACTCTGACTGTGGTGCGGCGACACGCGCGGCGGACAGAATCGTGGTCGTCCACACCGAGACGCGAGCTTGGCTGTCGCGGAAGTCGTCAACGCGCCAGGCGAGTGGGCGGACAAGCCACCAGATCCGCCCCGAGGATTGGACAAGTTGGTTGCGGGCCATCGAGATGTTCGCGACGACGTCCTTGGCGAGCCGCGGTGCAGCCGAGGGCGTGGCGATCTCGGAGACCGCGGCTTGGATCTGGTCGTCGGTGAAATAGAGCCACCGCTGCGATGCCGTCGCATATGCGATCGCCGCAGCGACCGCGCCCTGCTTCCCTGATGCGAACCCGACCGGAACGCCGCCCGCTTCACCGGCCGGGCCAGCCGCGCGGGCCGGGACCCTTGGGTGCGGTGCCGCCGCCGGCGGAGTATCGGCTCGGTCGGTGGTGGACGAGGTGTCGCCGGTCAAGCGGACGAGGAACACGCCCACCACGAGGGTGACCAGTACAACGATCACCATGACTGCCGTGCGTCGTGACGGCGCGTTGGACGGCCGGGACATCAGCGCGCCGCCTCGAACAACATGTTGACCGCGGTGGGGGCGACGCCTGCGAGGATCGCCCCGACGACGCCGCCGAGCGCAAGCGTCTTGCCGCGACTGGCGCCGCCATAGCTGCCACCCTCACGGGCCAGGCCGTACATCGCGGCGCCAACCAGCAGCGCGCCCAGGCTTCCCCACAACGCGATCATCTGCCCCCAGTTGAGGAGCTTCTGGATCAAGTCGGCACCGGGCATGCCGTTGCTGTTCGGGTTGACGACAACCTCGGCGGCGAGGCCGGGGAGAGGGATCATCGGTCAGTCTCCTTGGGGACGGCGGCACGTAGGCGTCAGTCCCGTAGGCCGCTGAGCGCGCCGAAACTCTCCACGCATTCGCGAAGAATCTGCAGTCTTCGCGGCCTACGTGGTCATGAAGCGACCGAAGCTCGGAGCCGCCGCCGCACTCGCATGCCTCGTCACCGTCGGTGGGCTCACCGCATTGCCGATCCTGGCTGTCGGGGTCGGGGACGCGTCACCACCCGGTTGCGACCAAGCCGGCGAGATCGCCGACGACGGCACACCGAGCATTCTCGGACCGTCGACTCTCAGGGTCGCCGACCTGTATGCCTGGTGGAACAGCACCGCGCGAGGCCAACCCTCTCAACTCGGAATCGCAATCGCAGATCTGATCGCGCTCTACATCTCCGAAGGCGACACCGAAGGCGTCCGCGGCGACATGGCGTTCGCGCAAGCCGTGCTCGAGACCGGCTACTTCACGAATGGCGACACGGCTATCAACAACTACGCGGGCATCGCCCACTACGACGGCACGAACTCCGGATCGTCATTTCGCGACCCGATGATCGGCGTGCGCGCGCACATCCAGTTGCTCAAGAAGTACGCGCTCGGGAACGACGCACCGCTCGCAGACACCGACGTCGCACCGAAAGCCGGAGCGTCAGCCACCACCTGGGGTGGGCTCGCTGGGACCTGGGCATCGGCCACCAACTACTGGACCGCGCTCAGCTCCATCTACGAAGCAATGCTCGGCCACGCCGCCACGAGCCCCGACCGACGCGACCCGCCAGCAACGCTCGAGTCGCCATCGTGCGCGACCGGAGATCTGGTCATCAGCGGCGACTACGCGCTGCCCGTCGAACGGCGCTGGTACGACGAGCATCCCGCTTGGTTCACCCGGCCACATCACGACTTCCCCGCCATCGACCTCCCCGTTGCGATCGGCACGCCGGTGTACGCGGTCACGAATGGTGTCATCGTCGGCACGCCCACCGACGGCGACTGCGGGATCGGCGTCGTCCTCAACGGTGACGACGGCGCGCAGTACACCTACTGCCACGGCGGCCCCGGCACACAAACCGTGGCTATAGGCGACCGAGTCACCGCGGGGCACCACGTCATGGACAGTGCCTCCACTGGCAACAGCACCGGGCCGCACCTCCACTTCAGCGTTGCAACCGATGGGGCGTACCGCTGCCCACAGACATTTCTCGTTGCCATTGTCGACGGGCGGGCTGTCGCCCCGAAGGGCCTACCGGGGACCGGCTGCATCAGCTGAACGGACCGCGACGGTTCAACTTCATGTCGCCTTCGCGCACCAGGTCGCATCCGCAAGTGCAGCGACGATGAGCGCTGCGCGTGTTGCTCGACGATCTCGGCGGCAGTAGGGGCAGACCACCTCAAGATCGCTTGCAATGCCGCCAAGGTTACGAAGCGAGCTGACTGCTAATGGCGCCCTGGAGCTCTTGGGCTGTGGCGACGTTGTCGAAGCGCTCGACAACGGTGCCGCTTCGGTCGACGACGAAGACCCAGGGCTCGTTGGCGTCTTTGTTGTCGCGTCGGCGCACCCACTCGGCGGCAGCGTCGTTGAGCTGCTGCGTTCGGAAGTTACGCCACACTTCAAGATGGACGAAGTTCATGCGGTCGCCGTACTGCCGGGCGAGCTTCTGGATGTTGTCCGTGATCGGCCCACAGAACTGGCTGACACAGTAGGTCGGCGTTGACACCACGACCAGCAGCGGCTTCCCGGAAGCGATCGCATCGGCGACGCTGATCTGGTGCAACTCAGGGTCCGGCACGGATGGACGGTCAGCCCGTGAATCGATGGCGCGCAGCGCCGTGCCGGGTGCTCCAGGCAACGGATTCGTGCTGCGTGGCGCCGGTTCCCCAATCGGAGTGACCTGGGGAGCAGCGGCAACCTCGAACACGGTTTGGGCGCTGAAGGGCTGTGACCCGTTTCGGCCCTTGATCTGAACTCGCCAGAGCCCAGGCTTGTCGAAGCGGACTGTGGCGCCGTACACGCCGCGCGACTTCGATGGCCGCACCAGGCGTGATGTCGAGGTGTCGCCCGAAGGGGGTTGCCCATCGGGAATCGGCAGGTAGGGCGCGGCGATGTGCTGCGTCGCGGTCACTTGCTTGAGCGGCCGTTCCTTGGTGCCGGCGTACCCGATAGCGAAGTTCACCTGACCGAACGCAAGCGTGCGGCCGTCGTTCGCCAACAGGCCAATGATGAGCCGTTGGTCAGCTCCGGCGTAGGGGTCGAAGCTCGCCATCACCGCGTTGATCTTCGAACCTGAGTTGCTCGCAGCTTCGGCGCGACCAACGCCCGCACCGATGACGCCCGAGACGATGGCCATGACAAGAACGCGCGAGAGTCGCGCACGGACCGGACTCACTGGCCCGCTCCGCACGAGACCCGCACCGGTTCGTCGAGGATCCTCGCCGCTGAGCGTGTCTGAGCAGCAAGTCGACGCAGCTTGCTAGACAGGTCGGTTTTCTGCGGTGCATCAATCACAGCTTCTACCTCTTCCTTGGCTTCGAGCAGGCCAGCTGCCACCGAGCGATCCCGTTCGGCGACATCGGCGGCAAGTCGGTGCAGCGGAGCGT
>DATFCF010000996.1:0-8718 GCA_035253445.1 Mycobacterium sp. | reverse complement strand
TCAACCTGGCGGGTATCCGCCCCGCCGACATTCCACTGGCCAAGACCGCAGACTACTCTCCGTTCTTGACCGCGGGCATCCCGATCGGCGGGTTGACCACCGGGTCGTCACAGCGGAAAACTGAAGTGCAGGCGCGGCTTTGGGGCGGACAGGCCGGCGTCGCGTTCGACCCGAACTACCACACTCCCCGCGACACCATCGACAACATCGACCGCAAGGCGCTGTCGACGATGGGGCCGGCCGTGGCCTATGCGGTCGGCACGTACGCGCAGTCGGTCGAGGGCGTCAACGGCGTCCCACCGCGGGACCAGCGACACCGGAATACGCCGTAGCCACGCGGGCACAGGGTCAAACCCGTGATATCGCATGCGATATCACCTTTTGGCGAGGAGCGGTGTCCCAGGCTCTGCCCGCCAAGCGTCCACCGGCGATCGCCGGTCGATCCTACGGCGCGGTGCTCGGGGAGTGTTCGACGAAGCGCTTGTTCCTGACGCCGAGCAACCGCATGCCGTGATACACCAGCAGCGCGGCGATCGAACCGAGCGCGATGCCGGTGAACGTCAAATCGCCTGCCTGCCAAGTGAAGTCAGCGATACCGATGATCAGCGGGATCGCCGCGGTCATCTGGTTCAGCGGCTTGGCGAAGTCGACGTGATTAGTCAGCCAGATGCGCACTCCGAGCACGCCGACCAGCCCGTACAGCACGATCGTCGCACCCCCCAGCACGCCAGGCGGAATCGCCGAGATCGCCGCGCCCACCTTCGGGCACAGCGACAACACGATCGCCACCGCCGCGGCGACCCAATACGCGGCGGTCGAGTAGACGCGGGTGGCGGCCATGACCCCGATGTTCTCGGCATACGTTGTGGTCGCAGATCCGCCGCCGAAGCCGGCCAATGTCGTCGCCACCCCGTCGGCGGCCAGTGCACGGCCCATCACCGGATCGACATCCCGATCGGTCATCTGCCCCACCGACTTGACGTGGCCGATGTTCTCGGCGACCAGCGCGATGACCGCGGGCAGGAACATCGGCAGCACCGCCCACGTGAACGTCGGCGTTTGGAACTCCGGCAGGCCGACCCACGGCGCCGCCGCGATCGCCGAGGTGTCGACATCGCCGAGAAACAGCGCCAGCACATATCCCGCGACGACCGCCAGGAAGATCGCCAAGCGGCCGATGATGCCGCGGAAGAATGCGAGTGTCGCGACCAGCAGCACCAGCGTGACGAGGCCGACGAGCGGGCCTTTCTCGAAGTTCGTCTTGGCGGCCGGCGCCAGGTTGAAACCGATGAGCGCGACGATCGCCCCGGTGACCACCGGCGGCAAGGTCACGTCGATCCAGTGCGTGCCGACCAGGTGCACGACCGCGCCGATGACGATCAGCATCAGGCCGACCGCGACGATGCCGCCCAACGCGCTGCCGGTGCCGTGCGAGGCCGCCGCCGCGGTCACCGGCGCGATCACCGAGAAGCTCGATCCCAGATAGCTGGGCAGCCGGTTGCCGGTGATCAACAGGAACAACACCGTTCCGACGCCGGAGAACAGCAGCGTGGTGGCGGGCGGAAAACCGGTCAGCACCGGCACCAGGAAAGTGGCGCCGAACATCGCGACCACGTGCTGGGCGCCGAGGCCGACAGTGCGGCCCCAGCCCAACCGCTCATCGGGCGCGACGACGAAGTCCGGGTCGGGGCGCGAGTCGACGTGTTTCCATGTCAGAGGGATCACGGTCCGACTACACACCATCACCGCGGGGGGCGCATGTTAATCCGCGACTGGGCGCCGGGACTCGCGCAGTTCCTCGGCTATGAGCGGTCGTGGCTACGCGGCGACGTAGTGGCCGGCGTGACCGTCGCGGCCTACCTGGTGCCGCAGGTGATGGCGTATGCGACGGTGGCCGGGCTGCCGCCCGTGGTCGGGTTGTGGGCGGCGCTGGCGCCACTTGCCGTCTACGCGGTGCTGGGCTCGTCTCGGCAGTTGTCCGTGGGCCCCGAGTCGACGACGGCGCTGATGACCGCGACGGCGCTGGCGCCACTGGCCGCAGGCGACCCCGTCCGGTACGCCGCTCTAGCTGCGGCGGCGGCGCTGTTGGTCGGCGTGATCTGTCTCGTCGCCGGGTTGGTCCGGTTGGGCTTTCTCGCGGAGCTGCTGTCCCGTCCGGTGCTGATCGGTTACATGGCTGGAGTGGCGGCAATCATGATCGCCGGCCAGCTCGGCAAGATCACCGGCATCGACGTAGAAGGCGAGGAATTCCTCGACCAGTTGCGGTCATTCGTCTCTGGGATGGACGGGATGCACTGGCCGACGATCATATTGGCGGCCTCGGTTCTGGTGGTGCTGCTCGCACTCGCGTGGTTGACGCCGAGGATTCCCGGTCCGCTGATCGCGATACTCGGCGCGGCCCTCGCCGTCAGCCTGCTTTCGTTGGATCGCAACGGAATCAAGGTGGTCGGCGATATACCCGCCGGATTGCCGACACCGGGGTTAACCGCGATACCGCTGGCCGATTTGGCGGCCATGGTGATTCCGGTTGCCGGTGTCGCGATCGTCGCATTCTCCGACAACGTGTTGACCGCAAGGACTTTCGCGGTCCGCAATGGATACGACGTGGACGCCAACGCCGAACTTCGCGCGCTGGGTGTCTGCAACATGGGCGCCGGCCTCATGCACGGTTTTCCGGTGAGCTCCAGCGGAAGCCGCACCGCGCTGGGCGACGCGGTCGGCAGCCGCAGCCAGCTCTACTCGGTTGTCATGCTGGCGGTCGTGCTTGTGGTGATGCTGTTCGGCCGGGGCGTGTTGGCGGCGTTTCCGACCGCGGCGCTGGGAGCGCTGGTGGTCTATGCGGCGCTTCGGCTGGTGGACGTGCCAGAGTTCAAGCGGCTGGCCCGCTTTCGGCACAGCGAGCTGATTCTTGCCCTGGCCACCACTGCGGCCGTGCTGGTGTTCGGTGTGCTCTACGGCGTACTGGTCGCGATTGCGCTTTCGATCCTCGACCTGCTGCGGCGCGTCGCACGGCCACACGATGCGATACAGGGGTTCGTGCCCGGTGTGGCCGGCATGCATGACATCGACGACTATCCGGACGCAAAATTGGAACCCGGCCTACTGGTGTATCGCTACGACGCGCCGTTGTTCTTCGCCAACTCCGAAAACTTCCGCGAACGCGCACTCGCCGCAGTCGACGAGGTTCCCGGTCCCGTCGAATGGTTCGTGCTCAACGCCGAAGCCAACGTCGAGGTCGACCTGACGGCCCTCGATGCTCTCGATCAGCTGCGGTCCGAATTGGAAAGGCGCGGAATCATATTCGCAATGGCCAGGGTGAAACAGGATCTGCGGGACGAACTCGAGGCCGCCGGCTTGGTCGACAAGATCGGTGAGCACCGGATCTTCCCGACCCTGCCGACCGCGGTCGAGGCCTACCGGGACCGGCGCACGGAGTAGGCAGCGGTCATGCAGGTTCGTCGAGTCTGTAGTTATCGAGGCCCCCACTCGTAAAACCGCTCGCCAACTACAGCCTCACAGTGGATGCGAAGGCGCGCGGAGTGTTTGACGCTGGGCACTACCGTCTGCGGCGAAGCCAGTACAGGACTGCGCCGATCGCCACCACACCCGCGCCGACGAGCACCGAGCTGAGCGGCAGCGAGAACGCCAGTAGCAGGCAGCCCGCCAAGCCGAGCGCCGGTATCACCTTGGCCCCCAGTGTCCATGCCGACGCGTTCGCGATCGCGTAGTACAGCAGCACGGCGAAGGACGAGAAGCCGATAGCGCCACGCACATCCACCACTGCCGCCACCGCGGCAACCACGACACCGACCGCTACCTCCGCCCGGTACGGGCTGCCGAATCGCGGATGCGCCGCGGCCAGGCCGTGCGGCAAATGCCGGTCGCGGGCCATCGCCAGCGTGGTGCGCGAGACACCGAGGATCAACGCAAGCAGCGATCCGAGCGCTGCTATCGCGGCGCCGACGCGAACCACAGGTTCAAACCCGGGCAGTCCCGCTGACCTGACTGCTTCGGCAAGCGGGGCGGTGGCCGAACCCAAAGCGGCGCTGCCCAATTCGCTGAGTACAGCGATCGCGACCACTGCGTAGACCACCAGCGTGATGCCCAGTGCGATCGGAATGGCGCGCGGGATGGTGCGTGCGGGATCGCGCACCTCCTCACCAAGGGTGGCGATGCGTGCGTAACCCGCGAACGCGAAGAACAGCAGACCCGCGGCTTGCAGTACGCCGCCGATGGAGACATCGTCGCCCAGCGCGAGCCGGGTGCCGTCGGCGTCGCCAAAACCCAGGATCACCACCACCACCGCCGCCAGCACCGCCAGCACCAGCGCCACGATGACGCGGGTCAGCAGCGCGGACTTCTGGATGCCTGCATAGTTCACCGCCGTCAACGCCACCACTGCCGCGACCGCGACGGCGTGCGCCCAGTCCGGAGACACGTAGTAGCCGACGGTCAGCGCCATCGCCGCGCACGACGCGGTCTTGCCGACGACGAAGCTCCATCCCGCTGTGTAGCCCCAGAATTCGCCGAGGCGTTCACGCCCGTACACATAGGTGCCACCGGACTGCGGGTATAGCGCGGCCAGCCGCGCCGACGAGGTCGCGTTGCAGTATGCGACGACGGCGGCGACCGCAAGGCCGATGAGTAGACCCGTTCCCGCCGCCGCGGCCGCTGGTGCCAGCGCCACGAAGATGCCGGCGCCGATCATCGAACCCAGCCCGATCGTCACGGCATCGAACGTTCCGAGCCGCCGTTGCAGTGCGGCGCCGTCCGGCGAGCTCACGCAGCGATCGTATGTCAGGCGGTGTGGTCTTCGCCGAACACCGATTCGCGGCCCCAAACGGTGGCCGCCACGAGAACCGCGCCGGCCAGCACAATCGCCCCTATCGCCAGCATCGGAATCGCCCAGGTCCGGCGCAGCATCAGTGCCGTGCCGCATTGATCGACGTAGTTGTCACCGCTCGCCTCGGCAGCCTGGGTAAGGTCCGAGCTGAAACCGGTGCCGCACTTGATCTGCCATCCCCACTGGTCGTAGGCGTCGATGAAGACCGGAAAGTTCAGCGCCAAGAGCCCGACGACAACGAGGACGACGCTCAGGACGCCGACGTAGAACGCGCGGTGGTGGTAGTGATGCAATCCTTCCCCCGTTCAGATCAGAGCCGCAAGGCGCCGAACACTCGAATTATGTTAATCGCGATTCATACCGCCGCAGCATCTTTCTTCCGATTTTTCAATCGAAGTGGGCAGGTATGTGTGGCGGCGGTCCGTTATGGTGTTCGCCATGGCGCGCGCCGGGCTCACCAGCGGTGACGGTGTTCGGCGCCGCCCCAAGGATCGTAAGGCGCAGATCGCTTGCGCGTCGGCGGAGGCGTTCAGCGCGCTCGGCTACTACGGCGTCAGCATGGAGTCGATCGCGTCGCGCGTCGGGATCTCCGCGACTGCGCTGTACCGCCACTACTCGAGCAAGTACGAGCTGTTCTGCGACGCAGTGCTCAGTCTGGGTCAGCAGTTGGTGGAGTGCACGGCGTTCGCCGACGACACCGCAACCGGCGATCCGGAGCAGACAATGCACAGACTGGTGGCGGCACTCGTCGACACCGCGATGGCCAACCGCGAGTCGGGCGGACTCTACCGCTGGGAAGGCCGGTATTTGCGCGGCGATGACCAGGCGACGCTGATCGCGCAGATGCGTACCGTCCACCGCCGGATCCAGCAGCCGCTAAGGAAGATTCGACCGGAGCTGACGTCGCGGCAACGCTGGACACTGTCGACGGCGATGCTTTCCGTGATCGGCAGCATCGTCGATCACCGCGCCAAGCTGCCGGCCATCCAGGTGCGTGCATTGCTGGCAGAGCTCGCCGACGCGGTGCTGGTCGCCGAGCTGCCCGACGGGCAGGACACCGTAGAGGTTCGGACGCCGGCCGGAAAAACGGCCGTCGAAACGCCCAAGTACGAAGCGCTGCTGAATGAATCGATGCGGTTGTTCAACGTGAAGGGTTATCGCGACACCAGCATGGAGGACATCGCGACGGCGGTGGGCATGCCGGCATCGGGCATCTACAAGTACTTCTCCGGTAAGAGCGACATCCTCGCGGCCGCGTTCCGGCGGGCCGCCGACCGGTTGTCGGCCGAACTGTCGACGATCGTGAACACCGTTCCCGATCACGTCGACGCGCTCGCCGCGGTGATCGACGCATACGTGACGAGATCGTTCGACCAGCCAGAACTGGACTACGTGTACTACACCGAACGGCTCAATATGACGCCGGCGGACCAGAAGATCCTGCGCAACCTGCAGAGGTCCACCGTGGAGTCATGGGTGGAGCTGGTGGTGTCTGTCCGGCCGGACTGGACGCCGGGGCAGGCGCGGTTCGCTGTGCACGCAGCTATGTCGCTGGTGATCGATATTGGCCGGCTGGTGCGCTATCAGAACTCGCCGCACAGCCGATCGACGGTGGAACGGCTGGTGGATCTGACGCTGCTGGGCCGCTACCGGTTGCGCGCTACGTTGCCGGCCACGTAGGCCAGATAGCCGATCGTGCCGACAACGGCCAGGCCTGCGAACCTGGCAGCACGCGAACTCTTCCTCGGTTCAGTCGTCGGCACAGCTGTCGGATCCTTTCTGATCACGCAATCTGGTAGTCGCTCAACGGATATTGTGATGCCTCGTTGATCGCGGCACGTGTCGACATCGGCCGCAGCAGGGTGGCCTCCCCGCTGGGGTTGAAGTAGTAGGACCGCGACGTCGCACAGTTGCCGATGGTGAATACCGAGTCGCCGAGCTTCTCGGTCATCTGGTCCAGGTATCGGGTGTTGGCGTCCTCGGTGACTTCGAACGTGGTGGCACCGCGGCGTTTGACCTCGCTGAACAGCCGGTCCATGTGCCGCATCTGGTATTCCATCGTGTTGAAGAAGTTCAGCCCGAGGAATGCATAGGGGCTGGCCAGGCTGAGGAGATTGGGGAAGTAGGGAACCGAGACTCCTTGGTACGCCTGGAATCGTGTATCGCGCCACCACTTCCCGAGATTGCGGCCCTCGCGCCCGACGATCTCGATGGCGGGGAAGTTGGCCTCCCACAGATCGAATCCCGTCGCCAACACGAGGGTGTCGATGCCGGTCTTGGTGCCGTCGGCGTTGACGATTCCGTCCGGTTCGATGCGCTCGATCCCGTCGGCCTGCAGGTGTACGTGGGGTTTGGTGAAGATCCGGTAGTAGTTGTTGGAGAACGTGGGCCGCTTGCAGCCGAAGTCGTAGTCCGGCGTCAGCTTTTCGCGCAACTCCTTGTCGCGGATCGAGATGAAGCGGTGCGCCTTCGCCAGATCGGAGGCCGCGATGTTGAGCCGCTTCAATGTGCGGTGATGCAGGCCCACGAAGATGAAGAATTCGTAGAGGGCGTCGGTGACGGCCCGGATCGCCCTCTGCGTCAACGGAATCCGGGCGAACAGCCGCTTGGTCCGTTCAGAGAAGCGGAAATCGAGTTTGGGCACGACCCAGATGGGAGTGCGCTGATACACGGTGAGGTCGGCGGCCTTCTTGGCCAGTTCGGGTATCAACTGCACCGCGGTGGCGCCGGTGCCGATGATCGCGATCCGGCGGTTGTCGAGGTCGTAGTCGCCGTCCCAGGCCGTGGTGTGGATGACTTTGCCTGCGAAGTTCGAGATGCCGGAGATGTCGGGCGTGCGGGGCTGCGAGAGGAAACCGGTGGCGGTGATCAGGTAGCGCGTGGTCAGCGTCTCGCCGCCGGCCAGTGCGACCCGCCAGACTTTGGCGTCTTCATCCCAGCGCGCACCCTCGACGGTGGTGCGCAAGCGAATGTGGCGGCGCACGTCGTACTTGTCGGCCACATCGTCGGCGTACTGCTTGATTTCGTCGCCGGTGGAGTACAGCCGCGACCAGTTGGGGTTCGGCTCGAAGTAATAGGAGTAGGTCGTGGTGGGAACGTCGACGGCCAGGCCGGGGTAGCGGTTGACGTGCCACGTCCCGCCCAGGTCATCCTCGCGATCGAGCAGCACGAAATTGTCGTAGCCCATCCGCTTGAGCTGGATGGCAGCGCCAATACCGCCGAATCCGGCCCCCACGATGACCGCGTCGAATAGCTCCGAAGTCATGCCCAGACGGTACCTCAGGTACCGCCAATCGCCGTTATCGGCTCAGCCCTTGATCGACCCCGTCCGCGGCGGCTCCAGCGTGGCCACGCAGGTCACCGCGCGGTCGCCTTGTTCCCACGTTTCCGCGGTCGGATACAGCACATACATCTGGATGGAGTCGTCGGTAATGGCATCTGGCGAGTAGACGGCCAGTTCCGGCTCGCACTTGTTCTGGTACTCCTCGATCGCGGCCTCACCGGGGAAGTCGCCGTCGGGCATCGTCAGCACCGCGTAGACCTCGCCGGCATGCGACTGTTCGCAGTCCACGGTCTTGATGGTCAATACCCTTGCGCTGTCGGGGATCTCGGCGAAGCAATCGCCGACCTTGACGTCCGTCGCGGTGACCGTGTCCTTGGCGATGATCACCACGAACACGATGGCACCGATGACCAACAGCGCGAGTGCCCCGGCGACCAGCCCGATGATCAGGCCCCACCGCGTTTTCTTCGGCGGTGGGCCACCGTAGCCGGGCGGCTGCGCCGCGTAGGGCAGCGGAGGTGGTGGCGGCGGGTACGGGCCCTGGGGCCCGGCCGGCGGCGGGTTGTACGGTCCCGGGGGCGGCTGGTTATAG
>DATFCF010000995.1:0-2064 GCA_035253445.1 Mycobacterium sp. | reverse complement strand
GAGGTCCTCCACCACCAGCTCGCCGCCGTCGTACTCGTCGGGTTCGGACAAAAACAGCGTCACCGACAGGTCGGTCCGGATCCGCAGGCCGGTGAGCCGATCTCCCCTCACCGCATTGTCGACATGGAGACCGAAATGGTGCCCGCCGGAGGCTGCGTAGCGGTTAAATAGCGGCGGGAAGATCTGCAGCGGGATCGCCGCCGAGATGAATTTCGGACTGGCGGTCAGCGCCGACAGCACCCGATTACCGAGCGCGCGCGCAACCTCGCTGTCAGGCGGAAGCTGCTCGTTGCGCTTGACCATCGCCGACTGCGCCCCGGCGGTGGAGCGGCCGTCCTCCCAAGGCGCAGCATCCATGATGCGGCGGAAGTCCGCCACATCATCCTTGCTGAGCACGCCGGGGATGCAGACCAGCACGATCAGAACTTCGCCGACGTGACGAGGTAGAACGCCCGCCCCGGCGCGACCGCGACGAACGGCGTCGCGCTGCGGTAGAGCGTGTCGTAATAGAGCTTGTTGGTCAGGTTCTGCGCGTAGAGCTTCATGGTCCAGTTCTTGTCGATCTTCTTTTCGACGAACGCATCGAAGCGCCAGTAGCTGGGCAGTTCGGTGCCGGTGTTGGCGCCGAAGGTGCCGCCATAGATCTTCGAGCGGTAGACCGCCTGCCCGCCGAGCTCCCAGCCATTGTCGAACCTGTACTTGCTCAACATGCTGAAGGATTCATGGGCAATGTTGGCCATCTGCAGCCCGATGTTCGAAGCGATCCCGCTCTGCGTGACCTTCGAGCGCATCAGCACGAGGCCGCCGAAAACGCTCCAGCGATCGGTGATCTTGCCGCTCACCTCGAGGTCGATACCCTCGACCTGGTAACCCGCTCCCGAGGTGAGAACGCCGGCGACGGTCTCACGCGCATTGTCCTTCTCGGTGTGGAAGAGCGCGCCCGTCACCAGCAGGTGGCGATCGAACAGTTCCCACTTGGTTCCGACTTCGGCGGCCTTGTTGCGTTCGGGGCCGAGGATGACGGCGGCGCTTGGCGGAACGCCACCATAGTCCGTGGCGGTACCGTCGAGCTCCGAGCCGAACGGATTGGTCGAGGTCGCATAGGCTGCATAGAGGCTTCCGATCGGCATCGGCTTGAAGACGGCGCCGACGTTGTAGTTGACGAAATCGGAATTGACCGAGGCCGACGCCGTATTGTTCGACGATCGCAAATCGTAACCGTCGTAACGCACGCCACCGTTCAGGATGATGGTGTCCCGCCAGTTGGCGGTGTCCATGACATAGAGGGCCTTGCTGTCGACATTGTAGCGGGTCGGGTTTCCGATCAGCGACGGGACGTTGTTGAACGGCAGCAATGTGTAGGTCGGGTAATAGATCGACTGGCCCGCCAAGGCGCCGTTACCGTTGAACCCAGCGCCAAACGCTTCCGAGGCCAGCCCCGTATAGCGGTCGATCCCGACACGCTCGTTGGAGACCTCGAGCCCGACTGCGGCGTTGTGCTTGACCGACCCCGTGTCGAACTTGAACGTGGCTTCTTCCTGGTTCGCGAGGATATCCACCCACTGGTTGCGGCTCTGCGGGCTCGCGGTGAACGTCCACGCCGCCGGATTGGCACTTGTCGTATTGGGCGAATTCGGCAGCGTGCCGATATAGGCCAGCAGCGAGTGCTCGGCGCGGGTGCGGCTGGTCAGCGTGATGCTGTCGGTGACCTTGTACTCGCCGATCAGCGTGCCAAAATCCTGCCGCGCGGTCTGGAAGTCGCGATTGGCGAAGCCGTACCAGTTCTGGCGCGGAATGCCGGCCTCGGTGACGGGCGTGTTGCCTTGCCTGTACCACGGCACGCCGAAGTCCGGCAGGCCGCTGAGGTCGGTGTGGACGTAGTTGGTCGTGATCTTGATGTCGTTGGTCGGCGTCCACTTGGTCGACACGAAGCCGCCCCAGCGATCGTCGGTCACATAGTTGCGGCCGGCGACGTTGGCATCCTGGAACATGCCGCCGGTGCGCACCGAGAACGTCGGCGAGATCACCTGGTTGACGTCGAGCGTGACGCGCTTGGTGTGGTCG
>DATFCF010000994.1:0-3322 GCA_035253445.1 Mycobacterium sp. | reverse complement strand
CGGCATCAGCAGGTGGGCGTCGGCCGAGATCAGCAGTTGTTCGGTGTTGACGCCGCGGTCTTCCAGACCCTTCAGCTCCGTGAGCAACACGCCCGGATCGACGACCACACCATTGCCGATGACATTGGTGACGCCGGGCGTCAGGACGCCCGATGGGATGAGGTGCAGCGCGAAGTGCTCGCCGGTCGGGAGCACCACGGTATGACCCGCGTTGTTGCCGCCCTGGTAACGCACGACCCACTGCACACGGCCCCCGAGTAGATCGGTGGCCTTTCCTTTGCCCTCGTCGCCCCATTGAGCGCCGATGAGCACGATTGCCGGCATGGCATAATCTCCCGCTCTATGGCTCCGATTAAGTGTGTGCAGCCGGTGACACACCCTATCCCAGCTGTTTGCGCGGAGCGGCGTTGACTACAGCGGATGTCGTGGTGTTGCTGTTCGGCGACCGTCGGATGCCGCGTCCGCTGCGGGGGCTGACCGCCGGAGCCATCGACGACATCACCAGCTACCGCAGGGTCATCGTGGTGGGCTCCGACGCCGATCTGGCTTCCGTGCTGAAGCGATTACTGCGCGCGGACCGGCTGGACATCGAAGTGGGGTACGCGCCCCGCTGGTGGACGGCTCGCCGGGCCCGCACCGGTCAAGCGCGCCGGGTGCCGTTGATTCGCGACGAGACCGGCACGGTGATCGTCGGATCCGCGGAGTGGACCGGCTCTCCCCTGCGTGGTGAGGCTGTGGTCGACGACACGGTGCTGTTCGACGGCGCCGTACCCGCCGTGCGGATCGAACCCACCGCGACGCTGCCCGGATTGCGGGCGGCGGTGACGGGCCGGGGTCGACGGCGGTGGGTGGCGGGACGCGCCGCGCAGCTCGGCACACCCGAGGCGATGGTGGTGCGCGACGGTGTTGCGGCGCCGCGGCCGGTTCGCCGCTCGACGTTCTATCGGCACACCGAAGGCTGGCTGCGGGTCGGGTAAGGCGTTTTCCCGGCCGCCGCCGGTAACGTCGACTCGTGAGCATCCGCCCGCTGCACCAATCGGTGCGGCCCAGCCCGATCTTCCTGGCGATCGTCGCGATCACGGTGGTCGGCGGCGTGCTGGCCTGGATTTCCGCCGACAACAACCGCCCGCTGGCCTATGTCGGGGTGTTCATCTTCGTGATCGCGGGCTGGCTGGTGTCTCTGTGTCTGCATGAATTCGCGCATGCGTTCTCCGCGTGGCGGTTCGGCGACCACGACGTCGCCGTGCGCGGTTACCTGACGCTGAACCCGCTGAAGTATTCACACCCACTGCTGTCGCTGGGCCTGCCGGTGCTGTTCATTGCGCTCGGCGGCATCGGGCTTCCGGGCGGTGCGGTGTACGTGCGCACGTCGTGGATGACCAAACGGCAGAAAAGCCTGGTCAGCCTTGCCGGGCCGGCCGTCAACCTGGCCTTCGCGGTGCTGCTGCTGGCGCTGACCCGGTTGCTGTGGGACCCGGAGCACTCGGTCTTCTGGGCCGGCATGGCATTCCTTGGTTTCCTGCAGGTGACGGCCCTGATCTTGAACATGCTGCCGATTCCCGGCCTGGACGGCTACGGTGCGCTCGAGCCGCACCTGAGCCCCGAGACGCAGCGCGCCCTGGCGCCGGCCAAGCAGTGGGGTTTTTTCATCCTGCTGATCCTGCTGATCGCGCCGGGACTCAATCAGTGGTTCTTCGCGGTCGTGGACTGGTTCTTCGACCTGTCGGGTGTGCCCGCCGGCCTGTGGCGGCTCGGCAGTGGGCTGACGCGGTTCTGGTCGGCCTGGTTCTAGCGCCTTGCAATATATGCGTGTTTACGCATAGATTGCAGACATGGGTGCCGGACACGACCACAGTCATGCCCCCGATACCCGTGTTTCGCGGATGGTCATCGCCGCGGCGATCCTCACCACGTTCTTCGCCCTCGAGCTGACCACCGCGCTGGTCATCAATTCGCTGGCGCTGCTGTCCGACGCCGGCCACATGCTCACCGACCTGGTCGCCATGTTCATGGGCCTGACCGCGGTGCTGCTCGCCCGCCACGGCAGCGCATCGCCGGCCCGCACCTACGGCTGGCATCGCGCCGAGGTGTTCACCGCCGTCGCGAATGCGGTGCTGCTGCTCGGTGTCGCGGCGTTCATCCTCTACGAGGCCGTCGAGCGGTTCGGTAGCGCACCGGACATCCCTGGCGTGCCGATGATCGTCGTCGCGCTGGCCGGGCTGGTCGCCAACGCTGTCGTCGTGGTGCTGTTGCGGTCGCAGTCCAAGGACAGCCTGGCCGTCAAGGGCGCCTACATGGAGGTCGTCGCCGACACCGTCGGCAGCATCGGCGTGCTGATCGCCGGGATCGTGACCGTGACGACCAGCTGGCCCTATGCCGACGTCGTGGTCGCGGTGTTGGTCGCGCTGTGGGTGCTGCCGCGCGCGATCTCGCTGGCCCGCTCAGCGCTACGCATCCTGTCCGAGTCCTCGCCGACCCACATCGACGTCGAGGAGCTCCGCACCGCGCTGCGCGCCGTCGAAGGCGTGACCGAGGTGCACGACCTGCATGTGTGGACACTGGTGCCGGGCAAGGACATGGTCACCGCGCACCTGACCAGCAGTCGCGATTCGGCGCTGGTCCTCGACGACGCGCGTGCGGTGCTGACCGCGCGTGGGCTGGACCACGCGACCGTTCAGGTGGAGCCGCCCGAGGGTGCCGCCGACTGCAAGTGCGAAGCCGAGTGGTGAGCGACGGCGAGCCCTCGCGCGACGCGCTTCGTCAGGCCAGCCCGAGCCCGGTGCGCGCCGCGGGGTCGCAGTCGTCGAGCAGATCAACGCACCGCTGGTACTCGTCGGCCTCGCCGATCGCGTCGGCGGCCCGTGCCAGCGCCGCGACACAGCGCAGGAATCCGCGGTTGGGTTCGTGGCTGTAGGGCACCGGCCCGAAGCCCTTCCACCCGTTGCGGCGCAACTGATCCAGGCCGCGGTGATAGCCGGTACGGGCATACGCGTAAGCGGTGACGGCCTTCTCGTCGTCCAGCGCTTCCTCGGCCAGCGTTGCCCACGCCACCGACGCCGACGGATGAGCGGCCGCCACGATGGCCGGCGCCTCGGAGGCGGCCAGCGCCGCCTCGGCCGCACTGTCACCGGGAAGCAGTACCGGTTCCGGTCCCAGAAGATCACCCATCCGCGTCATGGGGCCTATTGTGCCGTGCGGGGCGCAGCGCCGGCCGAGGCGGCTCGTTAAGCTTCCCGCCGTAGCGTCGTTAGGGAGGACTGCAGCAGGGATGTCGAATCCATCAGGGCCTGACCAACCGGATGAGGCCGCCGAAGAGGCGGCC
>DATFCF010000993.1:0-3557 GCA_035253445.1 Mycobacterium sp. | reverse complement strand
TTGTTCTGTGCGTTGAAGATCTGGGTGCGGATGGCGTGCGACGCGGCCACCGCGGCTGCGAACCAGGCGCTGTCGAGGTCGTCGGCGCGGGCCGCGTCCCATGTTGCGGCGGTGGTCTGCTCGGCGTTCACCAGCATGTTGGCGGCGTGGTGCTTGACCGCCTGGAAGGTGCCGATGGTTCTGCCGAACTGCTCGCGCACCTTCGCGTATTCGACGGCCATCTCCAGTGTCGCCCAGCTGGTCCCCACCGCTTCGGCGGATGCCAGGATCCGGAAGACAGTGCGCGCCTTTCGTGCGGCGCCACGCAAGACGCGATCCTCGGCGATCTTCACCCCGTGTAGTGCGACAGACCCGACGCCGCGGGTGGTGTCCAGCGCGGTCAGAGACGTGATCGTGACGCCCTCGGCGCCGGCGTCGAGCACCGCGAGGTCCTCGCCGGCCGCCACCACCAACAGGTCGGCGTCGGGAGCGCCCAACACGGCCGGGCACTCGCCGGTGACGACCAGGTCGGAACCGATCGTGATCCTGCCCGACAAAGCGATGGCACCGATCATCGCGCCCGAGGCGAGGCTTGGAAGCAGTTGTGCGCGAAGCGAATCCGGTGCGCACCGGTCGATCACGACCGCGGCCGCGACGCTCGGCAGGAACGGTCCTGGGCACAGCTCACGCCCCTGGGCCTCCAGCACCACCGCCAATTCGGCCAGGCCGTAGCCCGAACCGCCGTGTTCCTCGGCGATGGCCAGCCCGGTCCAGCCGAGGTCGGTCGCCGCCGACCACACGTCGGCGGGATGGGAAGGACCGCCCTCGAGCGTCGAGCGCGCGGCCGCGCGGCTGTTCAGGCGGTTCAACTGCCCGGATACCGCGTCGGCCAGGTCGTTGTGTTCCTCGGTGATGGCTAGTGCTGACTTACTCACGGTGGAAGTCCTCTTTACGTTTGACGGTCGTCAAGTAACGCTAACCCGCAGCACCCGGAAGCAGTACATATAACGCAGGTCACAGCTGATCTTGAAAATGTCATGAGTAGACATCTTCGAAATGTTGTCGTTTGACAATCGATCCGCGGGGTACAGTCGCGAAATGACGGTACGACCGGACATGTGGGCGCGCGCCAGGTGGTTGCTGCGGGCCGGTCCTGCCGATTGCATGCTGGCGATGAGCGTCGCATCGGCTTCGCTCCCAGTTATCGGGAAACACCTTGAGCCGCTTGGCGGTATGACCGCCATGGGCATTTGGGGATATCGGCATATGCCGGAGTTCCTGGAAGCCACTGCGAAATCCTGGTTTAGCCCGGGCAACGCAGAAGTGCGCCGATCGGAGCGCGACGCCACTCATGACGTCGTCGATGCCGCGCTGCGCGGCGTTGTGCGCGCCGAGGACCTCGCGATCGAGTGGCCAGCCCCCGAGGGCGCCCCACCATTGTGGAAGCTTCGGGAGCATCGCCGCAGCGTGTACCGCACATCGGTGCGGTACGGCAGCCATCCGTCGCAGCTGCTCGACGTGTGGCGGCGCAAGGACCTGCCGGCCGAACCCGCGCCCGTGCTGATCTTCGTCCCCGGTGGGGCCTGGATTCACGGCAGCCGGCTGCTGCAGGGGTACGCGCTGATGTCGCATCTGGCCGAGATGGGCTGGGTGTGCCTGTCCATCGACTACCGGGTTGCGCCGCACCACCGCTGGCCCGACCACATCACCGATGTGAAGGCGGCCATCGCGTGGGCCCGGGCGAACGTCGACAAGTTCGGTGGCGACCGCAGTTTCGTTGCCGTCGCAGGTACTTCCGCGGGTGGACATCTGTCGGCGCTGGCCGGGCTGACGGTCAACGACCCGGAGATGCAGGCCGAATTGCCCGAGGGTTCCGACACCTCCGTCGACGCGGTGGTCGGCATCTACGGTCGCTACGACTGGGAGGACCGCTCCACCGCGGAACGCGCCCGGTTCGTGGACTTTCTCGAGCGGGTCGTCGTCAAGCGCAAGATGTCCCGTCACCCGGAGATCTTCCGGAAGGCGTCGCCGATCGCGCGGGTTCATCCGAAGGCACCGCCGTTCCTGGTCATCCACGGCACCGGCGACTCGGTCATTCCCGTCGAGCAGGCGCGCAGTTTCGTCGAGCGGCTGCGAGCCGTCTCGCATTCAGTGGTGAGTTATGCCGAGTTGCCGGGCGCCGGTCATGCCTTCGACATAATCGACGGGGCCCGGACCGGCTCGATGGCGACCGCAATCGGGTTGTTCCTCAATCAGATTCACCGAAACCGGACCGTCGCCGGAGCCAAGCAGGTTATATAGGACGCCTCCACGTAGGAGGTAGGGGTGAAGAGGCTTCGCGGGTGGGACGCTGTGCTGTTGTACAGCGAGACGCCGAACGTACACATGCACACCCTCAAGCTGGCGGTGATCGACATCGACGAGCTCGGTGACCGCAAGTTCGGCGTTGACGATTTCCGCAAGGTGCTGCACGGCAGGCTCTACAAGCTCGACCCGTTCCGGTATCAGCTCATCGAGGTTCCCGGCAAGATCCATCACCCGATGTGGCGGGAGAACTGCGAGGTCGACCTCGATTACCACGTCCGCCCATACCGAGTCGACAGCCCGGGTGGCCGCCGCCAGCTCGATGAGGCGGTCGGCAAGATCGCCAGCACCCCGCTCGATCGCAGCCGTCCGCTGTGGGAGATGTACTTCATCGAGGGCCTCGCCAACGGGCGGATTGCGGTGCTGGGCAAGATCCATCATGCTCTTGCCGACGGCGTCGCGTCGGCCAACCTGCTGGCGCGCGGGATGGACCTTCAGCAGGGAGCGCAGGCCGACCGGGACTCATATGCCACCGACCCGGCGCCGACGAAGGGCGAACTGTTGCGATCAGCGTTCGCCGACCATGTCCGGCTCGTCGGACGGTTGCCGGGCACGGTGCGCTACACCGCCCAGGGGCTCCGCCGCGTGCGGCGCAGCGACCGGAAGTTGTCTCCGGAGCTGACCCGCCCGTTCACACCGCCACCGACGTTCATGAACCACAAGGTCGACGCGACACGCAAGTTCGCGACGGCGACGCTGGCGCCGGCGGATGTCAAGGCAACCGGAAAGCACCTCGGCGTGACGATCAACGACATGGTGCTGGCCATCTCGGCGGGTGCGTTGCGAAAGCTGTTGCTGCGCTACGACGGTCACGCCGATCAGCCGCTGCTGGCATCAGTGCCGGTGAGCTTCGACTTCTCGCCGGACCGCGTCTCGGGCAACTACTTCACCGGCGTGCTGGTGGCGCTGCCGACCGACTGCGAGGACCCGCTGGACCGGGTGCGCAACGCCCGCGAGGCGGCGTTGTCCGCCAAGGAGAGCCATAACCTGTTGGGCCCGGAGTTGGTGAGCCGGTGGTCGGCGTACTTCCCGCCCGCTCCGGCGGAGGCGATGTTCCGGTGGCTGTCCAACAAGGACGGCCAGAACAAGGTGCTGAACCTGCCGATCTCGAATGTGCCCGGCCCGCGTGAGCGCGGCCGCGTCGGCGGCGCACTGGTGACGGAGATCTA
This sequence comes from Mycobacterium sp., assembly GCA_035253445.1. Lineage (GTDB taxonomy): Bacteria > Actinomycetota > Actinomycetes > Mycobacteriales > Mycobacteriaceae > Mycobacterium. The sequence goes on along the minus strand of DATFCF010000993.1, from coordinate 45 downwards.
TTCGGTTGGCCCGTTGACCGCCGGTAGCGGTCTCAACATCACGGT
>DATFCF010000992.1:0-5333 GCA_035253445.1 Mycobacterium sp. | reverse complement strand
TGTTGATGCGTTGCGGGACACTGGTTTTGACATCACTGAGCGATGACACTCGGTAAGCCCTTGGTGTAGATGGCGTCCTGGAAGGTCTGCAGCGGCGCCGCCGACGGGATCTGCTTTTGGTCGGCCAAGAACTGCGAGGCGCTCTGCAGGTTGGCCGCAATGTTGCCCGGTTTGCCTTCGGAACCAAGCCATTCCGTCGACGCGACCTGCGCAGGCGTCAGATAGACACCCTGCTTGATTTGCCCGGCCACCTCGTCGGGGGACAGGCCGATCTCGGCGGCGATGGCCTTGGCGGCCGCAGCGGGATCTTCGTGAATGACCTTGAGCGCACGCGCTTCCTGCTGACGCCAGATGTCGACGACCTCGGGGTGTGCACTGGCGAACTCGTCGGACACCGCACCGAGGTCCAGCGTCGGCTTGCCGTCCTTGGCGAGCTGGCGGCTGGTGATCAGATCCTTTCCGCTCTTGCGCAGCTGATCCAACGTGGGCAGCCATGTGTAGGCGGCGTCGATGTCGCCGCGGTCCCATGCCGCCAGGATCGCCTGCGGCTGCAGGTCGACGAGCTGAACGTCGGCGGCGGACAGGTTGTTCTGCTCCAGCGCCGCCAACAGGCTGTAGTGCGCGGTCGACGCGAACGGGGTGCCGATACGCTTACCCTTCAAGTCGGCGATCGTGTTGATGCCTGACCCGTTTCGGGCCACCAGTGCCTCGTTGTCACCGGCGACGTCGAGCACGAAAGCGACCTTGTACGGGATGTTCAGTGGCGCCGACAGTCCGCGCGCGACGGGGCTGGACCCCAGCGCTCCGAAGTCGAGTTCCTTTGCGATGAACGCGGTGTTGACGTCGGCGCCTGAATCGAACTTGGTCCACTTGATGTTGTAGTCCGGCAACGCCTCTTCCAGCCACCGGTTGTTTTTGACGATCAGGTCGCCGCTCGGAAAGCTTTGGTAGCCAACGCGAATTGTCGGCTTGCCAGCCTCCTGGCCGGGCTGATCCACCGAGCAGCCTGCAAGCGCCGATACGGCGACAGCCATCGTGACCACCAGTGACTTGAACTTCATAACTTTCATACCTTTCCGATCCAAGGGACGCTGCGCCGTTCCACGGCGCGAAGCAGACCGTCGATGACAAGGCCGGAGATGCCGATGGCGAAGATTCCGACCAGCACGACGGGGGTGTTGTTGTAGTTGCTTGCGTCTTTGACGAGGCCCCCGATGCCCGGCAGCCCGTTGAACAGTTCGGCGGCGACCACCGACGAGTACGCCATACCGACCGCGAGCCGGATGCCGGTGAAGGTCTCCGGCAGCGCTGACGGAACAACGACGTCACGGATCACCTCCGCGCGGGACGCGCCCAGCGCTCGGGCGGCCTCCTGCAGCCCCACCGGTGCGGCGACGACGGCTGCGGTGGTCGCGACGGCGGCGGGCGGCAGCGCCGCCAGGGCCAGCAGTGTGATCTTCGGGGCCTCGTCGATGCCCAGCCAGATGACCAGCAGGAAGAAGTACGCCAGCGGAGGCAGCGCGCGCAGGAACGTCAGCCACGGCTCCAGCAGGCTGCGTACCCAACTGACCGAGCCCATCACCAGGCCGAGCAGGACACCGAGGATTACGCCGATGACGACGCCTGCGAACACCCGGCGCAGCGTCATATACAGGTGTTCCCACAACAAGTAGCCGGCGTATCCGCGGGTTCCGTCGTGGGTGGTGGAGACGTCGAGGAAGGCGCGCCAGACGGTGCTCGGGTACGGCACGAAGGTCTGGTTCCAGATGCCGCTGGCGGCCACGAGTTGCCAGACGATGAAGAAGACAATCACAGACAGCAGCGGCAACGCTGCACGCGTCAGCCGGCCACGCCACTGACCCGAGGGCGCGACGGTGACCGGCGAATCGACCTGCGACTCGTCGGGAGCAATATCAACGAAGACGGACACTGTTGGCGACTTTCTGTGGCTGGAGCGCGGCGGAAGCGCCTCAGCGACAGCAGGAGTCGTCAAGCAGCGTTACGCGCACCCGGTTATTGCTACCGGCGCACGGTCGGGGAATGAAGGTCTGTGCTCACCGCGAGTTTTAATGCGTGAGCTTCAGTACTTGGCTGCTCCGATGATCCGGATGGTCGCATGACTCATCGCGTCGTATCTATCGGTGGGGACGAAGATGAACAGGTCTTCTGTATTGAACTGTCCCGGCGACAGATTCGCGACATAGGCGGTGTCGTCGGCGATGCGGTTGCCTTCGGCGTCCACCGCCTCGATGTGAACGCTGAAGGATGCGGTGTCGTGACCCTTGTTTCGCAGCGTCACCGGCAATTCCCCGGTCTCCAGCGCAGGGTTGGCGGCGGCGACGAACTGGCCGAGATCGACATCGAGATCGTCCTGCAGGATCTGCGCACTACGTGCGTCCATCGCCCTGTCCGGCGGGCCGCCGACGCCGGAAAGAGCCCTGTCGAAGAGAACCGCCCCGATCACCGTCAAGGTCAGGGCGAGCACGCACAGCGCCGTTCCGCTGACGGCGATCGCCGCGATAGCGAGCCCGTTGCCCTTCTGCGGTTGATACGACACCTGGCACCACGCCCTTCACGATCCGGGCATGGCTGACTTTACCGACGGCACAGCACGACAGAGACTGCTTCGGACAACTACAAGAGCGTGCCGTTCGTTAAAGCGCCTTGAGCTCCTCGGCGACCTCGCTGACCGACTTTTTCGCGTCGCCGAAGAGCATGGTGGTGCCTTCGGCGTAGAACAGCGGGTTGTCGATGCCGGCGAAGCCGGAGTTCATCGAGCGTTTGAGCACGATGACCGACTTGGACTGGTCGACGTTGAGAATCGGCATGCCATGAATAGGGGAGCTGGGGTCGTTGCGCGCCGCCGGGTTGGTGACGTCGTTGGCGCCGATGACGATCGTGACGTCGGTGCGGGAGAAGTCGTCGTTGATGTCGTCCATGTCCTTCATGGCGTCATAGTCGACCTCGGCCTCGGCCAACAACACGTTCATGTGTCCGGGCATCCGGCCTGCCACCGGGTGGATCGCGTATTTCACCGGAACGCCCTTGTCCTCAAGCAGATTCGCCAGATCCTTCACGGCGTGCTGGGCCTGGGCCACTGCCAAGCCGTAGCCGGGGACGACGATCACCTGGTTGGCGTACGCCATCTGGATCGCGGCGTCCGCCGCTGACGTCGACCTGACGTGCTTGTCGCCTTCGTCGCCGCCACCGACAGCGACCCCGCCGCCGCCGAAGCCACCGGCCACGATGGCTGGGATCGAGCGGTTCATCGCCTTGGCCATCAGGTTGGTGAGGATCGAACCCGATGCGCCGACAATCATGCCGGCGACGATCATCGACGTGTTGTTCAGCGCCAATCCGGCTGCGGCCGCTGACAACCCGGTCATCGCGTTGAGCAGCGAGATGACCACGGGCATGTCGGCGCCACCGATGGGCAGCACCACCATCAACCCCAGCACACCGGCCGCGGCCAGCAGCCCGATCATCCACCACAGCGACGCTCCACCACCGGGATGCGCGGCCAGCCCGATCACCACCGCAGCTGTGATCGCCCCGATCAGCAGCAACAGGTTCAGCGGCTGTTGCGCCTTGCCGACACCGATGGGTCGGCCGGGCAGGATCTCCTGCAGCTTGCCGAACGCGATGATCGACCCCCAGAACGAGATCGACCCGATGACCGCGGCGAAAAGCGACGCCACCACGATGTGTGCCGTCGGAGACTCCCCATGCTGGAAGGCCGAGAAGCCGCTGGTGTCAATGAATTCCGACAAGGCGATCAACGCCACTGTGCCACCGCCGACACCGTTGAACAACGCGACCAGCTGCGGCATCGCGGTCATCTTGGTCAGCCGGGCCGGCGGAACACCGAGCGCAACACCCAGCAGCAGACCCGCGATGATCAGGGCCCAGTTCTCGGTGTCGCGGATCGCGATCAGCGTCGCGATCACCGCGATCGCCATGCCCGCCGCAGCGATCCAGTTGCCCCGCACCGCGGTCTTCGGCCCGGTCAAACCCATCAGGCCGTAGATGAACATGGCGAACGAGATGAGGTAGAGAAGGACGACGAGATAGTTCATTGCGCTTGCCCGTTCGACTCGACTTTGACGGGTTTCTTGCCCTTGAACATGCCGAGCATCCGGTCGGTCACCACGAAGCCGCCGATGACGTTGAGCGTCCCGAACACCACCGCCACGAACAGGATGACCTGGATCGCGATCGACGGGTGCTCGACCTTGCCCAGCACGACGAGCGCACCGATCAACACGATGCCGTGAATTGCGTTGGTGCCCGACATCAACGGCGTGTGCAAGGTGTTGGGCACCTTGGAGATCACCGCGAACCCGACGAACCCGGACAGCACCAGGATCGCCAGGTTGGCCAACAGCTGGTCATACATTTCTTAGTTCTCCCGCCCCTAGTTTTCTGCGCCGCCAGCGGCGCGTGTGACACAGGACGCCGCGATCACTTCGTCACCGAAATCCGGCGCCAGCTTTCCGTCGGTGATCAACAGGTCCAGCAGCGCGGTGATGTTCTTCGAATACAACTCGCTGGCATGTTCGGGCATGGTCGCAGGCAGGTTCAGCGGCGAGACGATCGTGACGTCATGGCGCACGACGGTCTGCCCGGGTTCGGTCAGCTCGCAGTTGCCGCCGGTCTCCCCCGCCAGATCGACGACCACACTGCCGGGCTTCATCCCCTCCACCGCCGCGGCCGTCACCAGTCGCGGCGCGGGCCGCCCGGGCACCAGCGCGGTGGTGATCACGACGTCGAAGCCGGTGATGGCCTCTTCGAGCTTCTTCTGCTGCTGGGCGCGTTCCTCGTCGCTGAGCTCACGGGCGTAGCCGCCCTCGCCGGCCGCTTCGATACCGAGATCCAGCCACTGGGCACCGACCGAACGCACCTGATCGGCCACCTCCGGACGCACGTCGTATCCGGTGGTGCGTCCGCCGAGCCGCTTCGCCGTCGCCAGCGCCTGCAGGCCCGCGACACCGACGCCGAGCACGAGCACGCTGGCCGGTTTCACCGTGCCGGCGGCGGTGGTCAGCATCGGGAAGAACCGCGTCGCTTCGGTCGCCGCGACCAGCACCGCCTTGTATCCGGCGACGTTGGCCTGTGACGACAGCGCGTCCATCACCTGCGCGCGAGAGATCCGGGGAATCGCCTCCAACGCGAACGCCTGCACGCCCGCCTTCTTCAGCGCGTCGATCTGGTTGTCGGCGTTGCGCGGGGCCAGGAAGCCGATCAGCGTCTGGCCGCTGCGAAGTTTCCCGACCTCGTCGGCACTGGGTGGCGCGACCTTGACCACGATGTCGGCCGCCCACGCATCGCCAATC
>DATFCF010000991.1:0-2785 GCA_035253445.1 Mycobacterium sp. | reverse complement strand
CACCCCGAACATCTGGATCATTCCATCCGGTGATCACCTCGGCCGCGTGTGCGACCTGCGGCTGGTCTGCGCGGTCAATGCCGATCATGTCGCACACCGTGCGCATCGGCAGGATCGCGGAAACTTCACTGACGAAGTCGGCGTCCCCCTTGCCCGCTATACCGTCAATGATGTCCTTGGCATTTGCCTGGATCTGGTCCTCGATGAGCTGCACCTGGCGAGGGGTGAACGCGGCCCGGAGGAGCTTGCGGATCTTGGTGTGCTCGGGGGGATCCATGGCCAGAATCGACTGTGAACCGCGCAGCACGTCAGGAGGCAAGTTCTCGAACGTAACGCCCTTGCCGGAGATGAACACGTCGCTACGCTTGCTTACCTCGACGATGTCGGCGTGCCGGACGACGGCCCAGTAACCGGGATTGTCGTCCGGCATCCATGGGTCCTCGACCTGGGGCTGCCAGCTGATCGGACGTTCCTCGCGCAGGAGCGCAAACGATTCCTCACGCTCGGCGGCGGTCTTCGCCCAGAAGGCCTTCGAGGAAAGCTCGACGTCGTCGAAGGTATGGCTAGTCATTGTCGCTCCGGAACGTAGACGGACTTAGTTGTCGGGTAAGCGGATGGAGAGCCTTTCGGCTTGGCGAAAGCGTGCGTTCGACAGGGAGGCCTCGCTCATACTCAACGCATTCAACCATAGAGCACGTTATGGTGCTCCCAGACGATAGCCTCCTATACGGTGGATGAATGACGCGAGTAGTCAACAGGGATCAGTACTTTGAATACGGACTCCAGCTCCTCGCCGAGTCCGGCTTCAAGGACCTCACCGTTGGAGTGCTGTGTAGCGGGCTCGGCGTGACGAGCGGCTCGTTCTACCACCACTTCGGGAGTTGGAAGGGCTATGTCGACGCACTTCTCGATTACTGGGCGAACCGGCAGGTCGTGATCCTCAGACAAATGTCGTTCGGCAAAGGGGGGTCGGACGACGTGGAGAAACTGCGCCAGCTGACCTTGGACTTGCACCACGAGGCCGAAGCCGCGATTCGAGCGTGGGGAGCCAACGACGAATCCGTGCGCGCGGTTCAGCGCCGAGTGGACGACGCGCGGCGAAAGACGGTGCAGAAGGCGATCGCCGACGTTGTCGGCGACAAGGCGCTGGCGAAAGCGCTGACCTCGCTGGGCATGTCGATGTTGGTCGGCTACCAGCAATTGTCGGCCGCCGGGCATCGTGACGACCTCGCGGTGCTGCTCGACGAGTTCATCCGCCTCATCGGCTCGCACGTAGGCGAACGCGTGTAATCGAGCCGCCTCCCGGGCATTCACTGCACGCACCATAGCCTGCGTTATGGTTGGCAGGCCATAGACAACGTTATGGAAGGTGCGAGATGCATAGCGGCCATGGTTCCCGCCCCCTGGACGGCTTCCGCGTCCTCGACTTCACACAGAACGTCGCTGGTCCACTCGCCGGTCAGGTTCTCGTCGATCTGGGCGCCGAGGTGATCAAAATCGAGGCCCCCGGGGGAGAGGCTTCGCGCCGCATCATCTCGCTACTGCCCGGCCGCAAACCGCTGGCGACCTACTTCCTGCCGAACAACCGCGGAAAGAAGTCGGTGATGGTCGATCTGTCGACCGACGACGGCAGGGACGCCGTCCTGCGGCTGGCCGACACCACCGACGTCGTCCTGGAGGCCTTCCGGCCTGGCGTGATGGAGAAGCTCGGCCTCGGGCCGCAGGAGCTGCAACGCCGCAATCCGCGGCTCGTCTACGCCCGGCTGTCGGCCTACGGTGGCAACGGTCCGAACAGCGGGCGACCCGGGATCGACCTGATGGTGCAGGCCGAGGCGGGCATGACGACCGGCATGCGCCGGCCCGACGGCAGCCCACAGATCGTGCCCTTCCAGCTCGTCGACGGCGCCAGCGGTCACGTTCTCGCCCAGGCAGTCCTCGCTGCGCTGCTCAACCGCGAACGGCACGGCGTCGCGGACGTCGTGCGCGTTGCGATGTATGACGTGGCAGTGAGCCTGCAGGCCAATCAGCTGACCCTTCACCTGAACAATGATCCGAAATCGCAAGGGCTGCAAAAGAAGAAGCCGAACCTCGGTCCCGACGGAAAGCCGCGCCGCCAGGTGGCGTTCGCAACGCAGCCATCGGAGGCCTTCAAGGCGTCCGACGGGTTCCTCGTACTCAGCGCGTACGTCCCCAAGCACTGGACCAAACTGTGCGAGGTCATCGGACGCCCCGCGCTCGCCGCCGATGAACGGTTCATCGATCAGCGTGCACGCTCGATCAACTTCGATGACCTGAAGGCTGAGCTGGAATCCGCGCTCGCAGCCAAGACCGCCGCGGATTGGGTCGACCTATTGCGTGGTAGCGGACTGATGGCGACACTGGCCCACAATTGGAAGCAGGTCGTAACGACGCCACTCTTTGCGGAGAACGAGTTGACCGTGACCGTCGGCGAAGGCGACCGCGAGGTGAGGGTGGTCCGCACGCCCGCGCGGTATACGGCGTTCGAGATGGCAGGCGACACCCCGCCGCCGCAGGCTGGCGAGCACAATGCCGAGTTCCTCTCGGCATCACCCGAGACCCGCTGACGCAGACGGCGGCGAAAATCCTTCCCGCCCTGGTGTCCTGAAGAAGGACGCACCAGCGGGACGTTGGTCGGATTGCGTTGAAGCATCACAACCCTGCTGATATGGGCGATGACGAATCGTCCGTGGGCGAGATATACGTGTCGGCGCCTCAGGAATTCGCGAACTACTAGCTCGCGGTGCCACACTGCGTAACTCAGTTT
>DATFCF010000990.1:0-4970 GCA_035253445.1 Mycobacterium sp. | reverse complement strand
CTCGCAGAGGAGATTGTCGTTATCGCGGGCCTGGCCACTCAAGATGCCAGATCCGCGCAATATGCGTTCATGCTCGAGGGCATGAGTCACCAGGGCCACGACAACGTGGCCACCCGCGACTTCCTGGCCAGGGATCTGGATCTGCCTTCCCCGGAACAGGCGCAAGCAGTGCGCGCGGAGATTTTCGCGACCCGGTATGCGGGTGGCCATGACTGAACACTTGGCAAGCCTGTTCGGTAGCGCCGTCGGCATGCTGCCAAGCACACCGGCCCGATCGCTGGAACTCTTCACAGAAGTCACCAACTACGACGAATCCGCTTGTGACGCTTGGGTGGGTCGGATTCGCTGCGGCGACACCGACCGCGTGACGCTATTCCGGGCGTGGTACTCGCGGACGAATTTCGGCCAACTTGCGGGCGCGGCCGAGATTTCGATGAACAGCCTCAACGCGAGGATCGCAATCGGCGGCCTGTACGGCGACATCACCTATCCCATCAACTCGCCGTTGGCGATCACGATGGGCTTCGCGGTTCACGAAGCCGCGGTCGGGAACTACACCGACGCGATGGAGGCGCTGGAGGACATTCCGTCCGGCGGCGCAGAGCATTTGGTGTCGTGGATCAGGGCGGTCATCTACGGCACGGCCGAGCGGTGGACGGACGTGATCGACGAGGTCCGCGGGGCCGGCGGCTGGCCAGACAAACTCCTGGCGGCGGCCGCCGGAGTTGCCCACGGTGTCGCGGCAGCCAACCTCGGGCTGTTCACCGAGGCCGAACGCCGACTCACCGAGTCGAATACGTCCCCCGCGGGGGAGGCGTGCGCAGCCGCAATCGCCTGGTATCTGGCGATGACACGGCGCGGCCAGGGCAACGAGAACGGCGCTGTGGCGCTGTTGGAGTGGCTGCAGGCCACCCATCCAGAACCCAAAGTGGCTGCTGCGCTGAAAGATCCGGCCTACCGTTTGGTCACCACCACGGCCGAGAAGATCGCCTCCCGCAAAGATCCCTGGGATCCGTCGAGCGTGGAAGCCGACAACTCCGGGCGGGAGAAGTTGCTCGCCGAGGCCCAGGCGGAATTGGACCGGCAGATCGGGCTGAACCGCGTCAAGGAGCAGATCGAGCGGTACCGCGCGGCGACCCAAATGGCGAAGGTGCGTGCGGCGCGGGGGATGAAGGTGGCGCAGGCGTCCAAGCACATGATCTTCACCGGTCCCCCTGGCACCGGGAAGACCACGATCGCCCGCGTGGTGGCCAACATCCTGGCCGGCCTCGGTGTCATCGCGGAGCCCAAACTCGTTGAGACATCGCGCAAGGACTTTGTCGCCGAGTACGAAGGTCAGTCGGCCGTCAAGACTGCCCGCACGGTCGATCGAGCGATGGGTGGTGTGCTGTTCATCGACGAGGCCTATGCGCTGGTGCAGGAGCGCGACGGACGCGCGGATCCGTTCGGCACCGAGGCGCTGGACACGCTTTTGGCGCGCATGGAGAACGACCGTGACCGGCTCGTCGTGATCATTGCCGGCTACAGCTCAGACATTGACCGGCTGCTCGAGGTCAACGACGGTCTGCGGTCGCGTTTCTCTACTCGCATCGAGTTCGACTCGTACTCGCCGGACGAGATCGTCGACATTGCGAAAGTTCTTGCGAGCAATAACGACTCGGCCCTAAGCGATGAGGCGGCCAAGAACGTCCACGAGGCCGCGACACTGTTGACTCAGCGGGCGGTCAACAACAAGCCGGCTTTGGACGTCGCAGGCAATGGTCGGTACGCAAGGCAGTTGGTGGAGGCCGGCGAGCAGTGCCGCGATATGCGCCTCGCCCGTTCTCTGGACTTCGACAGCCTTGGCGTGGAGCAGCTGAGCGAAATCAACGGCGAGGACATGGCTGCGGCGATTGCCGCGGTGCACGGCCGCCTGAATATCAGCGAGTGACAGATGGCGGGATTTCGACTTACCACCAAGGTCCAGGTCAGCGGTTGGCGGTTCCTGCTTCGCAGGGTTGAGCACGCGATCGTCCGCAGGGACACCAGGATGTTCGACGACCCGCTGCAGTTCTACAGCCGCGCGGTGTCGGCGGGCATCGTCATCGCGGTGCTGGTGTGCCTTGGCGCGGCTTTGCTCGCGTATTTCAAACCGCTCGGAAAACGCGGCGGCGACACGCTTCTGGTCGACCGCACCACCAATCAGCTCTATGTGGTGTTGCCGGACAGCGGGCAATTGCGGCCGGTGTACAACCTGACGTCGGCGCGCCTGGTGCTTGGCAACGCCGCCACACCGTTCGCGGTGAAGTCCGACGAGCTGAACAAGATGCCGAAGGGTCAGCCGATCGGCATACCGGGTGCACCGTACGCCACACCGGTTGCGGGAGTTGCCGAGTCGACGTGGACGTTGTGTGACACCGTCACCAAACCGGAGAGCGTCGCCCCGGCCGTCGAGACCTCGGTCGTGGTGCTGCCGTTGGTCACCGACGCCTCGACTGGCCCCATGCGCGCGGACCAGGGCATGCTGGTGTCGTACGAGGGCGAGGACTGGCTCGTCACCGAAGGTGGTCGGCACGCGATCGATCTCTCCGATCGGGCGGTCACCTCCGCGGTGGGGATTCCGGTCACCGCCAAGGCCACCCCGATTTCGGAGGGCTTGTTCAACGCGCTGCCGAACGCGGGGCCATGGCAGCTGGCGGCGATACGGGCAGCCGGAGACCCGAACACCCTTGGGCTACCGGAGAATTTGGTGATCGGATCGGTGTTCAAGACGGTCACCGAGAACGGCGAGCAGCACTATGTGGTGCTGTTCGACGGTGTGGCGCGCGTCAACGAAACCACGGCCGCGGCGTTGCGCGCGACGAACTCCTATGGACTGATCGAGCCGCCGTCGGTGGAAGCCAGTGCGGTCGCGAGGATCGCCGAGCAGGTCTACACCTCCCCACTGCCCGACAAGCCGCTGGAGGTCTTGCTCCGTGAGGAGGCACCCACACTGTGCTGGGCGTGGCAGCGCGAGCCCGGCGACCAGGCTCCCAAGACCGCTGTGATCAGTGGCCGGCGTCTGCCGATCACGGCGTCGGCGATGAATGCGGGAATCAAGCAGATCGGCGGCGACTCAACGGTTTACATCAGCGGCGGACAGTACATCCGGCTGCAGTCCCCGGATTCCCGTTACGGCGAGAGCTTGTACTACATCGACCCGCAGGGCGTGCGCTACGGGTTGCCGGATGAACAGACGGCCGGTCTCCTCGGCCTGGCGTCACCCAGGACCGCTCCGTGGCAAGTGGTCAAACTCCTGGTGGATGGGCCGGTGCTGTCCAAAGAGGCCGCGCTGATCGAGCACGACACCCTTCCCGCCGACCCCAACCCGCGAAAGGTCGAGGGCGCGAACACTCCGGCTGGGGCGGCGGCACCAGGACCGGGAGGTGGCTGATGGGAACCAAGAAGTTCACCCCGATCATCAAGAGGGGCCCGAGATTAACGCCTGGCGAGATCAACGTGACGCCGCCCGACGATCTTGGCATCGACATTCCTCCCTCGGGCTTCCAGAAGGCGCTGCCGTGGGTGATGGGCGGCTGCATGATCGGCATGATCGCGATCATGATCTTCACCGGCGTCCGTCAGCTCTCGCCGTACATGCTGATGATGCCGTTGATGATGGTCATGGCCGCGGCGGGCCTGATGGCGAGCGGTGGGAACAGCGGCAAGAAAGTGCCCGAAATCAACGCCGATCGCAAGGAATATCTGAGGTACCTGGCCGGTCTGCGCACACGCGTCACGTCGTCGGCGTCCGCGCAGGTCACCTTCTTCAATTACCATGCGCCCCATCCGGATGACCTGCTGTCCATCATCGGAACCAACCGGCAATGGTCGCGACAAATCAACGCCGACTTCTATGCCGCGACCCGTATCGGCATCGGTGCTGAGCCGGCGGTCGACCGGCTGCTGAAGCCGGCGGTGGGCGGTGAACTCACCGGCCCGCAAGGCGCGCCTCAAGCGCACCTCGAACCGGTCAGCCACATGTGGCTGACGAAGTTCCTGCGCACACACGGCTTGATCCATGACTGCCCGAAGCTGGTGCAGCTGAAGACGTTTCCGATGATCGCGGTCGGCGGTGACCCCGACGGCGCGGCCGGACTCCTGACCGCGATGATCTGCCACCTTGCGGTGTTCCATCCGCCGGACCTGTTGCAGATGCGGGTGCTGACCGACAATCCGGAGGATCCCAACTGGGCGTGGCTGAAGTGGCTGCCGCATGTACAGCACCAGAGCGACACCGACGCCGCAGGCCCCACCCGCATGGTCTTCACCCGACCCGATGGGCTCAGTGACCTGACTGCGCGGGGACCGCACACTGCTGACTCCATGCCAAGCGGCCCGTACGTCGTTGTCATCGACCTCACGGGCGGCAGGGCCGGTTTCCCCGTCGACGGCAGGGCTGGCGTCACGGTGATCACACTGGGGAACCACCGGGGCTCGGGCTACCGCCTCCGGGTCGATGCGGACGGCACCGCCGACGACCGGTTGCCCGGCCAGACGTTCCGCCTCGTCACGTCGGTGGTCGACCGGATGTCACCCGAACAGGCCGGTCGAGTCGCGCGCAAGCTGGCCGGGTGGTCGATCACGGGCACCATCATCGACAAGACCGTGCGGGTGCAGAAGAAGGTCGCCACCGAATGGCATCAGATCGTCGGCGCGCAGACGGTCGAGGAGGTGACGCCAAGCCGGTGGCGGATGTTCTCCGACACCGACCGTGACCGGCTGCGGATCCCGTTCGGTCACGAGCTCAAGACTGGCGACATCATGTACCTCGACATCAAAGAGGGCGCCGAGTTCGGCGCGGGACCACACGGCATGCTCATCGGCACAACGGGTTCCGGTAAGTCGGAGTTCTTGCGCACGTTGATCCTGTCACTGGCCGCGACGCACCACCCCGAGCAAGTCAACCTGCTGCTTACCGACTTCAAGGGCGGGTCGACGTTCCTGGGCAT
>DATFCF010000989.1:0-2695 GCA_035253445.1 Mycobacterium sp. | reverse complement strand
AGGTCGATCGCGGTCATCAACAGGATGAGGAAGACGGGCGCGATCAGCGCGAGCTCGACCAGGCTCTGGCCGCGCGACGACGCGCGCCTGGTGCGTGACGGGGCGACGGGCACTGGTTCCCCCTGGCGGTAGTACGAAAGTCCCGGGATAGTCGCAGGGCGACCTTGCACGGCACCTTGCGTCGGTGCGGAAGATCGACTTTGGGCGCCGGTGCCCGACGGTACGAAGTCGGGACGATGGAGTCAGTTGCCCGACACTCGGCACCAGCCCACGATGCTCGACATGTTGAAGCGAGTCCTTGCCGCTCTGCTGTGGTTCTACGCCGGCTGGTACGCCGGGAACCTGTTGGCCGACTTCACCGGCGTGAGCATGTACCTCGGCCCGATCGTCGGCGCCGCCGCGGCAGCCCTCGTGGCCGGCGATCCGCGCCGGATCATCTGGACCGCGCGCGCGATGTCGAAGTCCGCCCCGCGGGCCAACGAGGTCGCCGCCGACCCGGTCTGACCACGAGGCCGCATCCCACCGAGCGGCCTGGAAGAACGGACAAGCGCCGGGTGCCTGTCAACACCCGGCGCTCATCGTTTCCCCCGGAACGTGCGACGTCCTGGCGAGGCAGCCCCGCCGCCTGTGCTACTTCACGAGCTGCACGGCGAGCGAGGCGAACTCGCCCGGCGAGCTGGCGGTGGTCGGGCCGAGGAAGAACTGCTTGCGCCAGACGCCGGCGATGTCCTTCCCGCCTCGGCACTCGGTGATCTGGAACCCGGCAAAACCGATGATGTGGTACCAGCCGTTCGAGCCGGTGCCACCTGCGGTGTCCCAGATCGGCACGGTGACGATGATCTCGTTATCGATGTAGTACGAGCAGTCGGCACTGACCTTGTTGCCCGGCAGGCTACCGATCCGGTCCGGGCTACCCGGCAGACCGACCTGCGTGCAGCAGCCATAGCTCTGCGGCGGTGGGCCGATCTCGCCCTGCAGGAACGGCTTGCTGTTGGCGCAGCCGCCGATGTTCGCTGGCGGATCCTGCCCGAGGCCATAGCCGTCGCAGCCGAACTTCAGCCAGCCGAAGCCACCCGGGACGTTGAGGTTGCCCGGGGTCAGTTGCTGCGGCTGGCATTCGGGGCTTGACCCGACGTCGCCGGTGCAGAACGGATAGGTCTCGAAGAATGCGAGCGCGATGCCGACGGGGAACAGCGTCCCGGTCGGGGGTGACGCGGCATAGCCGCCGCGTGCGGTCGCCGTCGAGCTCGCGGTCCAGTTCCCGCTGTTGATGATCCCCAGCAGGTATGGCCGGAAGACCTTGCTCGTGGCGACCGTGACGCCCTCGGTCGTCGCCGGGATGATCCCGGCCCCGACCCAGCCCGTGAACGCGCCGGATCGGCTGACATAGCGCGGCCCGTTCGGCGCGCCATACGTGACCGGCACGCCCTTGTTGGCGGCCACGGTCGCGTTGATCGACGCGACGACGTTCGCGTCGGTGCCGTTGGTCGTGTCACCGTCGATCCACGTCGCGATGATCCGCGCGCCGGCGAGCGCGGCGAAGTCAGATGTGTTCTGCGACGAGCGTCGCTGCATCAGTGCATTGCCGCCGTCGATGACGAGTGCGACGGCCAGGACGATGACGGTCAGGCTCAGGGCGAAGAGGGCGAGGATCTGCCCCTCCCCGCGCCGTCCCGTCGAGCTCGATCGGAACATCGGTCCCCCCTTAGTTGATGACCATAGATGTCGAGGCCGACATGGCCACCGCCCCGACGATCGTTGAGATGACGGGGGTGATCGGACGGAAGGTCCCGGTCACCCGGACGGAGGCGACATTGCCGGCGCCGTTGCTCGAACAGGTCGAGCCGGTCCAGTTCCCCGTGGGCGTGCCGCCGGTGGGATCGCAGCGGACGAAGACGTCGGCCGAGGTGACGCTCGAGAACGGCGTGATCATCCGGTTGGCTGCGGTGACGATGTCGGTCTTCATGGCCGCCGCCGACGCAGGGCAGGTGGGGCCGTTGGTCGAGCCGCAGCCGGCGTCGGTGGACCCGATCCAGCTCGCCTCGACGGACGCAAGCCGTGCGCCTTCGCGCGCGGCCTGCGACAGCACAGTGTGGTGATACACGAGCCGGCCGCCATCGATCAACCCGAACAGCAGCAGCAGGAAGATCGGCAGGACGAGCGCGAACTCGACCAGGCTCTGGCCTCGCGTCCGAGACGCGCGGCGCATCAGCTGCCTCATGGCGACACCGATCGCGTGACGCTGCGCGAGCCGCTCGAGTTGGTGACCGTGAGCGTCACGTTGTAGGTCCCGTTGTTACTTGGGAAGCTATGGAACGGGTTCGGCGCGTTGCTGTTCGGCGAGTTGTCGCCGAAGTTCCACAGCCAGGTGCTGATCGGGCAGCCGGCCGGTGCGGTGGACGTGTCGGTGAACGTGATGTTCCGGCGCGGGTTGCCCGAGATCCATGTGAAGTTGGGTGTGGGTGCCGCGCACGGTGTCGCGGTCGGCGTGGGCGTCGCGGTCGGGGTCGCAGTCGGAGCCGCGGTCGACGTGGGCGTTGGCGTCGGGGTGGTCGTCGGCGTCGGCGTGGCGGCCGGCGGGACGGTGACCGTCCGGATCGCCGTCAGGCTGCCGCCCTGGTTCGTCACGACCAGCGTGACCGTGTAGGTCCCGGGTGAGGCATAGCTATGCGCGACCGGGATGCTCGAGCCGACG
>DATFCF010000988.1:0-2275 GCA_035253445.1 Mycobacterium sp. | reverse complement strand
GGGCGTTGCCCTGCCGGGATCGGTAGAGCCTGCTTATTGAGTTCGCGCCTAGTTTAGGAACGCGTCTGCAGCTTCAGAGGAATCAGCGCGGCCGCGAAGCGCCGGAACACCCGCGCCTGCTGGCCGAGCCAGCCGCGGGCGTTATCGGCGTCGATCTCGCGGTCGTCGACGCCGGTCGGACGCGGCGGCGAGTCGAAGCGTGCGGTGCCGAACAGCACGTCCCAGATCGGGAACACCGCGGCAAAGTTGTGGTCGTGGATGTGCGGGTCGCGCGCGTCGGCAAGGGCGTGGTGCAGGCGGTGGAAGCGCGGCGCCACCAGCAGGCGCGCACCCAGCCGGCCGAAGCCGAGGTCGAGGCCGACGTGGCTGAAGCTCTCGACCAGCCGGCCGACGATCAGGATCAGCACGAAGTCGTCGGGTTGCACGCCGACGAACTGGGCGAACACCGCAAGCACGAGGTTGACCAGCAGGTCGTCGAGGATGTGGTTGCGATCGTCGGTCCAGGCGGTCACGCGGCGCTGGCTGTGATGCAGGCTGTGCAGCGCCCACCACCAGCCGAACCGGTGCTGTGCGCGATGCACCCAGTAGGCGGCGAAGTCGTACAGCACGAAGTAGGCCAGGAACGAGGCCAGCGCATTGTCGTGCAGGCCCGGGATCAGCCGCTCGAGCCGCGGCGGCGCGAAGCCCAGCACGCGGACCAGGGTGTCGAGCTCGTTGGTGATCGGATAGGCGACCACGAACACCAGCAGCGGCACCACGCCGAGCTTGTTGAGCGCGGTGTAAACACGGTCGACGCCGACCAGCCTCTCCTCACCCCGCTCGGCTCCCCAGCGACGCTCGATCGGCCGCATCACCAGGGCGATCATCGCGATCTGCACGATGCCCAGCATGACGAACTCGACCGCATTGAAGGCCGGTTCGTACCATTCCATCAGGTCGAGGGCGTACAGCAGCGGGCTGACGAAGGTCTCGAACAGCCAGGCCTGCGCACCGACCCAGAGATCGATCAGCGGGCGCACTAGTCGTTCGCGGCTGCGCGCAACGGCGCGGCCGGCGCCTTGAGGATGAACACGCCGTGCGGCGACTTGCCGACCGGGATGCTGCCAGTGACCTTCAGGGTCGCAAGGTCGACGATGGCGATGCGGCGCAGGAAGCGCTGGGTGACCCACAGCTCCTTGCCGTCGGGCGTGATGTCCATGCAGTCCGGCCCGCCCGGCACGCGCACGGTCGCCACCACCTTCATCTCCTGGGTATCGATCAGCGAGATCGTGCCTTCGACGCGGTTGGTGAGGAACCAGTGGCGTCCGTCGCCCCTTGGCCAGAAATTGTGTGCGCCCCTGCCGGTCTGCAGCCGGCCGGTCATGGCACCGGTGGCGGGATCGAGCGTCACGACCGCGTCCTCGCCGGTCAGCGCCACCAGGAGCCGCTTGTCGTCGGGCAGCACGGTCACGCCGGCCGGAGTCTTGCCGACCTCGACGTTCCATTTGACGAGTTGCGTCGCGAGGTCGAACGCGACCACGCGCTTGCTCTGCTGCAGGCTGACGAACACGGTGGTGGAGGCATTGTCGAAGGCGAGATGGCTCGGCATGCCGCCGGTGAAAGCGCGGTTGGCGAACGTGAAGGTCGTGCCGTCGTAGCGATAGATGTCGACGTGGTCGAGCCGGTAGGCGGCGGTGACGAACCACTTGCCGTCCGGGCTGAAGCCCAGCTGGTAGGCGTCGACGATCCCCGGGATAGTGCGCTTGCGCTCGCCGGTCCTGGTGTCGAGTGCGACCAGCTCATTGGTTACGGTCGAGGCGATCAGCACTTCCTTGCCGTCGGGCGTCGGCGTGAGGTGATGCGGCTCACGGCCGAGCGGCAGGCGCTGCAACTCCGTGCGCTGGCCGCGGCTGAGAACGCTGTAGGACGCTTCTTCGGAATTGAGGACGATCACCTGGTCGGCGTGCGCAACCGCGCTCACGCCCAAGACAAGGGCCAGTGCCGCAATAAACGCGCTTTTCATGAAGGAAACCCGAACTCCCCGCCTGCCGATACTTCAGCAGGATTCCGCTCGCCGCGCTAGGAACGTTTGAGCGCAGCGGCCTGTGACGCGAGATGTTCGATGCGAGACCAGTCGCCGGCGGCCACCGCATCGCGCGGCGCCACCCACGAGCCGCCGACGCAGGCGACATTGGGCAGGGCGAGATAGGCCGGCGCGGTCGAGAGTCCGATTCCGCCGGTCGGACAAAACTTCAGGCCGGCCAGCGGGGCCGCCCCTGCCTTGAGCCACCCCGTC
>DATFCF010000987.1:0-2844 GCA_035253445.1 Mycobacterium sp. | reverse complement strand
GAGCCAGACCGGAAAGCCGGTGCGGTTGGCCACCGAATTCGACGTGCCGGGCAGCATCGACAACATCTCGTTCTTCGCCGGGGCTGCCCGTCATCTCGAGGGCAAGGCCACCGCGGAGTACTCCGGCGATCACACGTCGAGCATCCGGCGCGAGGCGGTCGGCGTGGTCGGCACCATCACGCCGTGGAACTACCCGCTGCAGATGGCGGTGTGGAAGGTGCTGCCCGCGCTGGCGGCCGGGTGCGCCGTCGTCATCAAACCCGCCGAGCTGACACCGCTGACCACGCTGACGTTGGCGCGGCTGGCGACCGAGGCCGGTCTGCCCGACGGCGTGTTCAACGTCGTCACCGGCGCCGGCGGTGACGTCGGCACCGCGCTGGCGGGCCATCCCGACGTCGACGTCGTGACGTTCACCGGGTCGACGCCGGTGGGACGCAAAGTGATGGCCGCCGCTGCCGTGCACGGTCACCGCACCCAGCTCGAACTCGGCGGCAAGGCGCCGTTCGTGGTGTTCGACGACGCCGATCTCGACGCCGCCATCGAGGGCGCGGTCGCGGGATCGCTGATCAACACCGGACAGGACTGCACCGCGGCGACGCGTGCTCTCGTAGCGCGCGAACTCTACGACGACTTCGTCGCGGGCGTCGGCGAGGTGATGAGCAAGATCGTCGTCGGCGATCCCCACGACGACGACACCGACCTCGGGCCGCTCATCTCGATGGCGCACCGGGCGAAGGTCGCGGGCATGGTCGAACGGGCCCCGGGCCAGAACGGCCGCATCGTCACCGGCGGCAGCGCCCCCGACCTGCCGGGGTCGTTCTACCTCCCGACGCTGATCGCCGATGTGGCCGAGGACTCCGAGGTGTATCGCGACGAGATCTTCGGCCCGGTGCTGACGGTGCGCTCCTTCACCGACGACGACGACGCGCTGCGGCAGGCCAACGACACCGACTATGGGTTGGCCGCCTCGGCGTGGACGCGCGACGTGTACCGGGCGCAGCGGGCGTCGCGCGAGATCAAGGCAGGGTGTGTGTGGATCAACGACCACATCCCGATCATCAGCGAGATGCCGCACGGCGGCGTCGGCGCATCCGGGTTCGGCAAGGACATGAGCGACTACTCGCTCGAGGAGTACCTCACCATCAAGCACGTGATGAGCGACATCACCGGCGTCGCCGAAAAGGACTGGCACCGGACAATTTTCACCAAGCGGTGACCCGCGAACGTTCCTTACCGCGCCACATTTTCGAGATTCTTCGAGCGGTAAGGAACGTTCGGCGCCTCAATCGTGGGGAATGACGATCACCGGCGCGTCGGTGCCGGCCAGGATGCGCGCGGCCGTCGACCCCAAGAACACCCGCCGTGGTGGGGCGAATCGGCTGGAGCCGACGACCAGTACGTCGGAGGCCTCCCAATTGAGCTTCTTCAGCGCGGATTCCAGCGTCATGCCGTCGGCCACCACGCATTCGATGTCCGGCGCATCGGGCAATGCGCGGGCGGCGACCGCACAGTTCTCCCGCGCGGCCGACACCTGGATTTGGCGCAGTTCGGCGAGGTTTTCGGCTTCGGCGAGGTTCTCCGCCGACACCAGGGTCACCATGCGGATCGGCAACTCGGCGGCGCTGGCGAGGGTGATCGCGAACGGCAACGGGTTGTCGGCGCCAGGGCGGGTCGGCACCGCGGCGGTCACCGACGTCGTCCTCTCCGGTGGGTCTTCGGCGTAGCCGCGTGGGGCCAGCGCGACGGGCATGGGGGAGCGGTGCAACAGCGCACCGGCCACCGAGCCGATGACATGGCCGCCGAAGATGCCGTCGCGCGCACCGCCGATGACGATCAGATCCGAACTCTTCTGCTCGGCGAACTCGATCAGCGACTCGGCGTAGGACTCGCCGACAAGAACCGTCGACGAGGCGCTCACGCCCTTGGCTGCCAGCGCGTCGATCGCCCTGGAGATCCACTCCTCGCCGCGTTCGACAAGCAACAGCTGGTATTCGGCGCGGCCGGGATGGCCGTCCGGCAGTTCCTCGCGCACGACCAGGACGACGTCGACGGTGGCATCGAAGGTCTTGGCGAGCGCGCTGGCCAGGGCGACACCGTCGTCCCCGGTGGGGGTGGCCAGGTACCCGACGGTCAAATGCATTGCTGGGCCTGCACTTTCATAGCCGCCTCTCCTAGAAGGTGTCCGGAACCTTGACTTCGGTTTCGGCGGTCAGCGTTTCGCCACGGAAGAACCGCTTGGTGCCGAACGCAAAGCACGCCAGCATCAGCGGGACGCCGAGCACGAGCATGCCGACGCCGAGCACGAACACCCCGCCAATCGGGCCGAACGCCGTGTAGCCATAGTCCGGCTGGATCATGTCGTAGGCGCTCTGGCCGAAAGCCAGCGCCATCGCGACGCCGCCGAGCAACGGGAAGATGCCGCGGAAGAACAGGTTTCGCGCCGAAGAGAACAATGTCCTTCGGAAGTACCAGACACACGCGAACGCGGTGATCCCGTAATAGAACGCCACCGCCAATCCGAGCGACGCCACCGAGTCCGCGAGTGCGTTCTCGCTCAGGAACGTCAGCAGGAGGTAGAAGAACAACGCCGCCAGGCCCATCACGATGGTGCCGAACGCCGGCGTCATGTATCGCGGATGGACGTTGGCAAACCGCTTGGGAATCGCCTCGTACACCGCCATCGACAATGTGCCGCGTGCGGTCGGCAGGATTGTCGTCTGTGTCGATGACAGCGCCGACACCGACACCGTGAGCAACAGCAGAGACGCCGCTATGGTGCCCGCGACCGGTTCGCCGAGCACCGTGAGGACGTCGTCGGTGTTCATCGCGTTGTTCAAGCCGATG
>DATFCF010000986.1:0-2121 GCA_035253445.1 Mycobacterium sp. | reverse complement strand
TTCCCCCTTCACCGCAATCAGACCAACTCCATTAGCGCCGGGCAGGCGCAGTTCGGCGGTATCCTCGACCAGCACAATCCGCTCGTACGTCGGAATTTCCGAAAGCATCGCATTAAGGAACGTCGTCTTTCCAGTCGATGTCCCGCCCGAAATCAGGATGGTGCGGCGACGTCGGACCGCATCACGCAGAAACGCGATGGGTTCGGCCATAGGATCGGGCGCCGGCTCCGCGTGCGCGGGGGTGATGGGGCCGCGATCATAGGCGTCCAGCGGCAGTTCCAGCAGCCGATGGCGACGGATCGCCATCGCCCAGTTGGCGCGCGTGGCCGGTGGTCCGACAAGCTGGATACGTGCCCCACTTTGACCATTGTAAGCAGGCAGGGTCGCCGCCAGCAGGGGATGCTCGCGATTGATGCCCTGATGGCTGATTCGGGCAACCTGCTCGGCAAGTCGCTGAAGCAGGCGATTGTCCATCTCCGGCAGATCGACTCGCTGCATGCCATTGCCCGCGCCGGCACGAACAGCGTCTTCGATCCACACTTCACCGGGGCGATTAACGAGAATTTCAGTGACGGTCTCGCGTTCGAGCCAAGGACGTAAAGGGGCCAGATAAGCATCGAGATAAACGCTGCGCGGCGCGTGCGCGTCCAGCGCCTCAGCCGCTGAGGCCCGTGCTGAAGCGCCTTCCGGCTGAAGAGGAAGAACATCAGCCATGACGCATCACTGAACTTTGCCGAAATCAAGGTCCTTGGCAGTGAAGACCCGGATCGGTTCGCCCATGCGGACGCGGATCGTCGGCCCCACGCTGGAGCTGTTCTGCACCGCCGCTGCCGCTGCCGACTGACCACCAGCGCCGATGACGACGCTGGCCCCGCCCGTGCCGATGGCGGAAAGACCGCCGACCACCGAGAGCAGCATGGCCGAACCGAAGCGCTCGAAGAAATGGCTGTTGACCTTGCCGGGAAGACCCGTCTCCCCCCCGAAAGCGATGGCCGGAGAACCGAGGTTCACCGAAACGCCGTCGGGACGGATCAGCCGGGTCCAGATCACATAAGCGCGCTTCTGACCGGCGCTGAGGCCGCTCTTGTACTGTCCGATCAGGCGCGAGGAGCGCGGGATCAGCACTCTCCTGCCGTCGAAGCTGCGCACATCGGTGGATACGATCGCCCGCACATAGCCGGGCACGTCCGTATCAATGGCGGTTTCCAGTACTGCCGGGATCAGCGTTCCCTGCGTCACCGTCGTCGCCGGATCAAAGGAACTGGCTGCGGTGGCCGTTGTGCCAGAGCCGGCCAACCGCGCGGCGAAATCATCATTGGCATTGCCCGAACTCCTGGCCTCACCCGGAGCGCCCGCAACCGGAATGGGCCCGCCGGTGCCTACGTCGAACACCACAGTAGGGCTTGCGTAAGGATTGGCCTGAGGCGTCGCAGCGGCATTGACGGCCGGTGGCGCGGCCAGCACGGGAGCGGGCGTCGGCGGTACGGCCGGGACTGGCGAAGGCCGCACGGCAGGAACAGCGGCGGCGGGCGCAGGAACCTCGGACCCTGGCGCTGCCGGTTGGGCTCCAGCCTTGCTCTGCTTCGCCACCGAGCCATTGCGCACCGAATCCATGGACCACAAGGTCAGCCCGCCGAGCGCCGCCACGATGAGTATCCCGGCCGCGAGGCCCAAGCCGTCACCCCGCTTGCCCTGGCTGACCTGAGGCAGCACGCTACGAGTGGCAAGGTCAATGACCTGGGCAGTTTCGCGCGGATCCGTAGCTGCATCAGCCGTAACGCGTTCACGAAGGGACGAGTTGGGCGCCATGTGTCAGTTCCCCTGTGCCATCGCTGAGTTTGCAATCGCTGAATTTGCATCTGCCGAATTGACCTTGGCGGGACCGGACGAATTGGCCGCCACGGCCGCACCCGGACGGGCCGGCGAAGGCCCGACATTTTCCAGCGCTGCGCTGGCTCTGCCGGAACGAAGGATGATCTTTTTCGGGACTTCGGAGATCACAATGGTGGCGTCGCGCACCGCATAATTCACCGGCCCTTCTTCCCCCTTCTCGTTCTGAACCAGAATGGCGGGCACTGCGGCCTTGTCCGGCCAGACCAGATAAGTCGCGCTGCCGTCGTC
>DATFCF010000985.1:0-6377 GCA_035253445.1 Mycobacterium sp. | reverse complement strand
TTCGTCGGCTATCAGCCGAAAGACGGTTGCCGGATCGGCGCCGGACAAGAGTTCGGTTCCGATGTCGCGAGTCGCCTCGATCCACGACTGGCGCGCCCGCGATTGCTCGTATAAGCGGGCGTTGTCGATCGCGATGCCTGCCGCGGCAGCCAGGGCCTGGACCAGTACCTCGTCATCTTCGGTAAATGGCTGGCCGGTCACCTTTTCCGTCAGATAGAGATTGCCGAAGACTTCGTCGCGAATGCGGACCGGAACTCCGAGGAACGTCCGCATCGGGGGATGGTTCGGTGGGAAACCCACTGATGCGGGATGTTGGAAAAGATCGTCCAGGCGGATGGGCTTGGGCTCGTCGATCAAAACTCCCAGCACTCCACGACCCTCGGGCAACGGTCCGATCTTCTCGCGGGTGGCTTCGTCGATGCCCTCGTAAATGAACTCAGCCAGTTCGTGTCCCTCGCCCCGAATGCCGAGTGCGCCATATCGGGCGTCGACGAGCTCGATGGCGGTGTGAACGATGGTGCGCAGCGTGACATCCAACTCCAGGCCCGACGTGACCACGAGCATGGCCTCGACCAGGCCGTCGAGCCTGTCACGGCCTTTGATGATCTGCTCGACGCGATCCTGAACCTCGGTGAGCAACTCACGTAGCCGCAGTTGTGAGAGCGTGCCGCGAAGTGGAGACGGCACACGCTCGTCGTCTGAACCGGCCTGCTCGTTCACGCACCCATCGTGGCACTCCTCTGTCGCCCGAGCCAGCATTCGGCAGCGTGATGTTGCCGGCGGTGATTTGCCTGCTGATCAGCGACGAACAATCAATACCTCGGCTAGGGGGCGCCGCGGTGTCGCCGGCAGTAGGTTCGCTTTGCTGGCTGCGACGCCCACTCGGACCAGGACCTGCGGTGTGGTGTCCTGGCCGATCAAGTCGGCGATGATGCGGCGGCTGGCCCTTAGCTCCGTTATGTGTGTCAAGGTGCACGTGGCCAAGCCGGCCACAGTGCATCGGAGCAGCACGGACGAAAGCACCTCTCCGCACCTCAACGCGTCCTCGTGGGAGTCACCGTAGGTCGAAAGCACCACTATCTTCGAATAGTCGGCCGGTATGTCCCCGCACGGCCCCTGGTGGTGGGGAGCCGGGAAGCTCCGCCCAACATCAACCTGGTCACCGCAGTCGCGCGGCACCAGCGAGCTGTACGGGATGCCTTCTGAGGCCGGGTATGGGGCGGTCCACCAGTCCAGTTCCGAGTGGTAGGAGTTGTCGTAGAGCCGCAGCGATTCGGTCAGCAGCGATGCCTCTTTCAGTTCGGCACGCGCGTCGTCTGACAGCACGTCCAGGCGAACAGCATCTGTGTTCACCGCGCTATGCAGTTGTGCACCAACGGATGTCCACTGCATCGGCGGGGCGAAAGGATGTCGATTGGTACGACGCAGCAGGATTGCCTCTGTCCACCGGCGATGTGCAGCGGTGACAAAGTCGATTGGCGCGAAATCGATAGACGCCAGAAGGTCAGGGTCGTCGGCGGTGGGTAAGCGGTCAACGCCGGCCGTCCACCCCGCAGCTGCCATGGCAACGCTGAAGTGGTCAAGTACTGCCCCACAGCTGATGATTGCTTCGTGGCCTGCGCGGTCGGTGGCGTACAGAATGCGTTTTCGATCGAGGTACAGGTGCATGCGATTACCCTCGACCACCCACCGCCACGGCTGGCTGTTGTGCAGCGAGGGTGCTCGGCACGCCAGTCGCACTGCGCGCTTGATCACTTCCAGATCCACCAAGGTGTCACGCACGATTGAACACAAACGTCCGGTCGTCAGTCGAGCGCGTCGATCCCTGCTCCGCGCGGTCACGAACGACGCGCATCATCTTCTGCTCCATGACGAAATGCGGAATGTCGAACGCAGCGTGCCCGACAGCGCCACCGCTGCCGCGAACCAGTAGTCGAGTCCGGCCGACCCGCGGTCGCAGATAGAAACTCCATGCACCAGAGGCTTTTTCGCCTCGCTGCACCCGGCTGAAGTCGTCTGACGACACCAAGATCAGATACTTCTGTGCCTTGACCGCCGCAACCACCTGACGTGCGCCGTCGCCGTAGCGCCGAGCCAGCCAGATGGTGTCGCCGACACTGAGCTGCTGCCATAGCGCCTCCGGCGGCACCATCTCGTCTCCGGGTAGTACTGCGGTGGCTTCGTCGGCCCGAGCGCCCCAGGCATACATCCACGGCCGCACCGTGCCGCGCTACAGCGCGGCGGCACCGGCGGCCGCCATCAATCCTGCCAGCCATGGCCGTTGCTTCTCCATACCGCAATGCTAGAAACGCGGGCCGGCACGAAAAAGAGGAAAACGTCCTCAGTCGATGGACCGGGAAACGGCTCGGCACTTAGGGAATCACGCCCGGCGAAGGGATTTGGTCCCCGGCGGCTTGCGGTACAGGGCAGCGCCCGCTGTGATTCCGGCACCAGCGGCGACGATCAGCACGCGGGCGTCCAGTGGGGCTTGGCTCACCGCACGCTCGAGCGCCGCGACGAGGGAGGCGGTATGCGCTTTCTCGTCAGCCGCGACGGCGATGCGTTCAACCGGGATCCCCAGATGTGCCGCGAGGGCTTCGCGGTAGCCCCGCCTGGCGGGAGCGGCAGCGATGACGTCGACGTCGGACAGCGCCAGCGACGCCTCGTCAAGGCAGGCGCGGGCCACCCGTGCGCCAGCGGCCGCGAATTGTGCGTCGGCAGAACCTGATTCAGCGAACCGAAGCATGTTGCGGGTATCTTCCAGGCCGACCGTGGCGGAGAAACTCGCACCCTCGTCGGGGAGGTTCTCCCACTGAACGTGACCGAGACCATACCCGTCATCGCTCCAGTGGCACAGCAGCGCCGCCCCGACGGGGGCGAAGGGGAAGTGCTCGCTCATTCGGCGACCGGGATCGGCGTCGCCTGCCACGATCAGCGCGCGCTCGATCGCATGTGATCGAAGGAATCCGTCGGCAATCTGCAATGCGGTGAGAACTCCGCACGTTCCGTTGGCGATATCGAAGGAGAACGTTCCGTGAGCGTTGTCATGGGGATCCTCGGGATTGGCACCGATGTCCTGCTGGATCAGCGCGGCGAGGGCGGGCTCCCCTATGTTCCGGTCGCGGTAGATTCCCGCATTGATCAACAGGTCGACATCGCTAGGGGCTCGCCCGGCGCGATGCAGGCAGGCCTTGGCCGCGGCAACCGCGAGGTGCAAGGCGCTGTGACGGTGACGCCAACCGCTTTCCCTGACGACGAGGCGATCAACTACCGTGCCCATAGCGGCTCACCAGATCCTCGTCGACGGTCAGTAGGACAACGCCGATCTCCAGCCCTGATGCCATGGAGATCAACGCGATGGTCTCGCCCGGCCGGACATTTCCGGCTTCGAGTTCTTCTACGAGCGCGACGGTGTGCGTCGTCGACGCAGTGTTCCCGTACCGGTCAACGGTGACTACGGCCTCGTGCCGCGGAGCGTCACCGAACGACGCCGACACCGCTGCCATTCCCTTACGTATCGCGCGGGCTGATGTCTGATGGGTGATCACGCGATCGATATCGTGAATCGAAAGGCCCTCCGCATCAAGAACTTCCCGCAGCAACAGCGGGACATCCGAGATGGCAGCGCGTTGAATCGCCCGGGAGTCTGTGAACATCCGCGCGCCGGGATCGCGCCCTTTTGGGTACGCGAGGCAGAGCCGGCTGTGGTTCGCAATCGTCGTAAAGCCGGCGTAGGAAATTCCGGCGGAATCCACCGGGGCACGCTCGAGGAGGAGTGCCGCGCCAGCGTCTCCCAGTGTCAGACAGGCGAGTTCCTTGCTGAGAATGTTGTGGACGTGCCGGGCGGCATTCTGGCCGAGCTGTGAGATGTATTCACCACTGACCACGAGCCCGCGCTCGACGGCACCCTGCCGGATCCAATTGTTCAGAATCGTGACACCGGTCAGCATTCCGGCACAGGCATTCGAGACGTCGAAGGTCACCGCCTTGTCTGCCCCGATTGCCCGGGCGATGGTGCTGCTCATCGTCGGCTCCAACCACTGCGTCAAGCCGCCCTTGAACTTCGTGATACTGCAGCTGATCACGACATCGAGCGACGCAGCGCTCTGCTGCGCCTTGTCGAGGCAATCCAGCGCCGCCGACACGGCGAGGCTGTACGAATCCTCGTCCCCCGTCGAGACGCGGCGTTCCCGGATACCGGTCAGCCGTTCTAGATCAATGTGGGTGTTATGCCGTGTGGTCGACATCAGCTCGGCGGTCGTGAGATGCGTTGGGGGAAGATGGCGGCCCGCGCCGGCGAGCCGCGCGCGGAATGGTGCCACGCCTGCCTGCTGCGAGTTCTCCCTGAGGAGCCAATTCGTCCCCATCACCTCACCTTCCTCGCATCTTCGCGCGATCGGTTAACCGCTACGTGAGCACATGGACGCTCTCTGCGTGTGGACCCAGCGCAGTTCCGCCGACTCGATAGCTCACTCGCTGGCCCGCCTCGAGGACCCGTGGCCCTGCTCCACCGATTTCCGATACAGCCACGATGAGATCGCGGCCGCCGTCGTCGGGGGTGATCAGGCCGAAGCCCGCCTCACTGTTGAACCTCTGGATAACCCCGTAATCGATTGCATTCATGGCTTCCAAGATCGATTCGATGTTGAAAGGCCTGGTGATCGTCATCGTTGACAGCTCCTCCCGACGTTTCTCTTCGGTCGCGCATTTCCATCGTTTTCCGGGTTCGGTCGCCGCAATAGGGACGAAGGTCACGAAGGGCGCGGCGGTCGTAATCCGTCCACGGTGGTCGTTCCCGATCGGGCCCAATAGCGCCACGTGAAGGACCAAGGACCCTGGCAGCTCGCGCTTGCGTCTTTAACCTGAGAGAAACGATTGGGCCGCAACGGAGTTCGAACAATCCGGGCCCCGCACGAAGAAGGAGTGCGCTATGCAGGCCAAAGTGGGCGACTGGTTGGTGATAAAGAGCCCGGCAACAGAGCAATCGGACCACCGGGGCCTGATCACCGAGGTCCGGTCTCCGGACGGTTCACCGCCATATGTCGTACGGTGGCTCGACACTGGCCGTGTGGCGATGGTGTTTCCCGGTCCGGACGCGGTGGTCGTCACGGCCTACGAACAGCAGGCGTCGGATGAGCGCGCACGGCACCGGATGCAGGATCTACTCGCCGAACGCTCCGAGCGGCTACTCAAGCGGTGAGCCGTCCACCCGCGCGGCGACTTCGCCCAGTGGGCGGCGAGGTGTTGACGGAAGTGGATCGGCGTTCACCGGCGCCCAGCCGATACGCAACAGCATCTGCGGATATCCATCATCGCCGAAGACGTTGGCTTGCACGGCTTCCCGCGTTTCGGCGATCTCAAGGGGTTCGGTGACGGGGCAGCTCGACAAACCCAGTGCGGTGGCGGTCAGTAGCACGAGGCTGGTGGCTTCGCCCGCGCGGAGTCGCGCCAAGCTGGTGTCGTCCTCGGTACCGAGAGCCAACACCACTGCGCCGTCGGCGGCTGCTTCAGTCCCGGGGGGCTGTTCCAGCGCCGCACCGGCGAACAAACGGCCCGGTATGGGCGATTTCGGATCGGGCTCGGGGATGTTTCGCGCCGGAATACCGGACACTGACGCGTACCGCCCGCTCCAGGCTGTCATCTCGGTCAGGTAGTCATGATCAGCAGCGTGCTGCCAGGCGGCCCGCGCCACAATCTCTTGCAGCTTCGGAAGTGATGCCACGCGCCGCATTGTCACGCCAGCACCCGCCGCGCGACTAGCGATCAGCGCGATATCAGCGTCGGGCACCGGCCACCAGGCGTAGTGGCGCCGATCCGTGCGTCGCCTTGGTATCGCCGCGGCCAGCGCGATGTCGAGCTCACTGGCGGGATGGCGGGACAGCTCGATCGCGGCCAAGTGGGTGGGCTGCAAGGGGTCTGGCAATCTGTGGACTTTTGCCTGCCAACCCAGCGCAGCCAACGCCACCACCGCGTGGTGCAGTGACGCACCACAACTCAACAGCAGATCGCGACTGTCCGGGTCGGTGTTCGGCAGATGCCGATCAGTGTCCGCGTAGAGGTGCAGGCTCTGTGCGCCCACCCGCCACCGCCATGGCTGTGAGTTGTGGATCGACGGCGCACGGGTGGCGAGCGATAGGACGGTGTGGATCGTGTCGTGATCCGGAAAGCGAGCGCTCATGCCCTTACAGTCGTCGCCGCGCGGTCTGTGTAACTAGAGACCAAGGTCCTTGTCCGCCGCGCCGAATGGCAGTTTCGACTAGTAGCCCAGATTCGTCACCGCGTACGTCAACGGGTATGTGACGGACTCCTGGCGTCCTGGACCGATCACCCGCAGCACCGGCGAAACCCCCGCCGTGTCAACGGAGGTGAGCGCAGCG
>DATFCF010000984.1:0-3465 GCA_035253445.1 Mycobacterium sp. | reverse complement strand
GTCACGGATGCTGGGCTGGCCGGCGTCCGCCAGTTCGGCTTGGTCGCGGGGCCCCAGCACCACCAGGTGCGCCGCCTGCAGACACGGAAGACGTCGGCCCAATGTCGTTGGGCCATCGAATAACCCGAGGGCCAGCCCGATCTCGCAGTCGGAGGCCTCCCCGGTCGGCGTGACACGCGGATCCCAGGCGTCTTCGTGGCCATCGATGAACACCAGCCCGGCCCGGCCGCGTTCTGCCGCAGCGATCAGCGGGGCCAGCAGGATGGTGCAGTCGCCGGCCACGACGACGGGAACCTGCCCGCCGCTCCATGTTTCGCTGATCGCCGCCGCGGCGTCGGTGACGACGGATGCCAGCGCGTCCTCGCTGACCAACCCGGAGGGGCCGCGCAGCTGGGTCAGTCCGCTGACCTCGATCCACGTGGCCTCGACGGGCGCAGGGAGTCGGTGCTCGACGCCCGCGGACACGATGGCTTGCGGCATCCGCGCGACCCCGCTGGACACGCCTGCGGCGTTGAAGGGCACGTAGATGACGCGAGGCACCATCTGTAGTGACGTCAGGCGTTCTCGTCGTTACGCAGTAGCGGCCGCAACTTTTCGGTTTTCTCCGGCGTCCAACCCGGCGGTTGCATGATGTCCGCCCACGCGTTCGCGACATCCCGGACGTAGACGTGGCCGTGGCCGTCGGGCACGTCGACGGCAACCGCCATATCAGCGGACACCTGCAGGAACGTGACGATCGGAATCCACTGCATGCGCCCGGACACGTCGTAGCCTCGCGGTTCCTTCAACCAATCCGGTTCGGCGAAAAGCAGGTCGGGATTCCACCATGCGATCGGGTCGGAGGCGTGCTGCAGGTACACCACTCGTGGTGTGCCCCAAGGGTCGTCGGGTCTGTTCAAGTTTTCGGACCGCGCGGCGAAGCGGACGTTTTCGCCCTTGTCGTAGATGGGCAGCCACATCGGCGAGTCCGGATCGCGGTCGCGGGTCAGCTGGGTCCAGATCGTGTTGTTGAACGTGGGCCCCGAGAACAGTGCGCCGTCGGTGCGGGCGACGAGGTTGTTGAGAGCGAGGAACGGCGCCTCACCGCCGAACGAGCCGAGACTTTCGCCGAACACCACCAGCCGCGGCTGGTTGGCTTGGGGCATTTCGCGGACCATCGCGTCGATGGCTTCGAACAGCGCCTGCCCGGCCTGCCGGGCGTTCTCCTGGTCCACCAGGAACGACAGCCAGCTGGGCAGGAACGAGTACTGCATGGACACGATCGCGGTGTCGCCGTTGTACATGTATTCCAGCGCCGAGGCTTCGGCCTCGTTGATCCAGCCGGTGCCGGTGGTGGTGGCGACGGCGACCACTGCGCGGTCCAGCCCACCGGTACGCCGTAACTCCTCTGCTGCCAGCGCGGCGGTCGCTTTGATGCCGTCGGCCGAATTCAGCCCCGCATAGGTGCGGATCGGCTCGATGGCGGGGCGGCCGTTGAACTTCGTGAGCTCATCGACCGTCGGCCCCGCCGACATGAACACGCGCCCTTGATGTCCCAACGACTCCCAGGTGACCAGAGACTCCGGACCACCGGAGCGCAGCCGTGACGTCGGCGCGGCGATGTCGGGGTCGGTTTCGTCGTTGACCGCTTCGAACGTGTTGTTGATCGTGCTCATCGCGAATCGGACGACGATGCCGTTGAGCAATGCGATGGTCAGCGCGAGCAGTAGTGCGACCACGACCACGGCCGAAACCCGCGGCGGGGCAACGCGACCGAGTTGGCGCACTAGGAAGCTCACCAATCTGCCGACCAGCTGGCCGATTTCGACAAGGACGAACAACACGACGATGGACAAGACGGCGGTGAGAGGGTGATCCCAGAATCCAAGCCGCGCTACACCGTTGAGGTCGCGTACCTCGTTCTGCCAGATGTGGAAGTAGATGATCATCAGAATCTGGCCGATGATCCCGATGACCACCAGCGCGATCCAGGCCACCCGCGGCGCGGGCGGGCTGGTGTCCTTCGACCGCATGTAGCGCACCAGCCACACCGCGAACACACCGAGGCCGTATCCGATGGCACCGGCCGCGCCGCTGACGATGCCTTGGAACATCGGCCCGCGGGGTAGCAGCGACGGAGTCAACGAGAACCAGATGAACACCAGCCCGACAGCAGTTCCGAAGAACGTGTAGTGGCGAATCCACCAAGGCTTGCGGGCCGGTAGCTCTTCGGGCGCGGGTGCTTTCTCGGTCGCCTCCGCGGTATTTGTCACGAACGCAGATTAGCGGTGCGTGAAGTTCGGCGGACGTTTCTCGGTGAACGCGTTCATGCCTTCGGTCTGGTCGTCAGTGGCGAACGCGGAGTGGAAGAGCCTGCGCTCGTACAGCAAGCCCTCGGCGAGGGTGGACTCGAACGCGCGGTTGACGGCCTCCTTGGCCATCCGCGATGCCGACAGCGACATCCCGGCGATGGTCTTCGCGACGGCATTCGCCTCGTCGAGCAACGTATCGGCCGGCACGACGCGCGACACCAACCCGGCGCGTTCGGCCTCCTCGGCCTCCATGTTTCGGCCCGTCAGGATCAGGTCCATGGCTTTGGCCTTGCCGATGGCACGGGTCAGCCGCTGCGAGCCGCCCATACCGGGCAGCACACCGAGCTTGATTTCGGGCTGGCCGAATTTCGCGGTGTCGGCGGCGATCAGCAGATCGCACATCATCGCCAGCTCGCAGCCACCGCCCAACGCGTACCCCGCAACCGCGGCGATCGTCGGTGTGCGCGTCGCGGCGAACTTGCTCCACTGCGCGAAGAAGTCGGCGGCGAACACGTCGGCGAACGACAGCTCGGCCATCTCCTTGATGTCCGCACCCGCCGCGAACGCCTTTTCGTTGCCGGTGACGATGATTGCGCCGATGCCCGGGTCGCTGTCGAATTCTGCTGCGGCCGTGGTGACTTCGGCCATCACTTGGCTGTTGAGCGCGTTGAGCGCCTTCGGCCGGTTCAGCGTGATGGTGCCGACACGTTCGTCGCGGGTGACCAGAATGGTTTCGTAGCTCATGTCAGCTCCTCAGTCGAAGGTCAATTCACGATCGGCCGGCGCGAAGTAGGCCTCGACGTCGGCGGTGGTCACGGCCGCCAGCGACGCCGGCGACCACTTCGGATTGCGGTCCTTGTCGATCACCTGGGCGCGGATGCCCTCCACCAGGTCGTGTGAGCGTAGCGATCCGCAGGACGTCCGGTACTCCTGGCGCAGCACGTCTTCCAGAGTGTCGAGCTTTTCGGCCCGGCGCACCGCTTCCAGCGCCACCGACACGGAGATGGGGGACCGGGTGGCGATCAGGTTGGCCGCGTCTTCGGCGGGACCGGCGTCGTGGCCGTGCAGCGCTGCGACGATGTCGGCGACCGTCTCGCCGGCGTAGCAGTGGTCGATCCAATCTCTTTGGGCGACCAACTGACTGGGTGGCGGTGGCGTCGCGTGCTCGGCCAGC
>DATFCF010000983.1:0-2197 GCA_035253445.1 Mycobacterium sp. | reverse complement strand
CTTCCGGAAACCAGATGTCGACCATGATCTCGGGCCGGCTGGAATCGGGGAAGAACTGCTGCTGCACCTTGCCCATGCCCACGATGCCGAGCGCGAAGATCCCGATCGTCGCCGCGATGGTCAGCCAGCGGTGCGCCACGCACCAGTCCACGGTAGCGCGGAAGCGGCGGTAGAAGGGCGTGTCGAAATGCTCGTGATGCTCCGACGACACCGGCTTGGGCTTGAGCAGGATGTTGCCCAGGTAGGGCACGAAGTACACCGATACCACCCATGACAGCAGCAGCGAGATCACCGTCACCGCGAAGATCGCGAAGGTGTATTCGCCCACGGTCGACTTGGCCAGCCCGATCGGCAGGAAGCCGGCCGCGGTGATCAGCGTACCGGTGAGCATCGGCATGGCGGTTACGTCGTAGGCGAAGGTCGCGGCACGCACCTTGTCGTAGCCCTCCTCCATCTTGCGCACCATCATCTCCACCGCAATGATCGCGTCGTCCACCAGCAGGCCGAGCGCGATGATGAGCGCGCCCAGCGAAATACGCTGCAGGTCGATGCCCAGCAGGTACATCACCAAAAACACCACCGCCAGCACGAACGGGATGCACAGCGCCACCACGAACCCGGTGCGGATGCCGAGCGACAGGAAGCACACCAGCAGCACGATGCCCACGGCTTCGTACAGGCTGTCGGAAAATTCGCCGACCGCGGTCTTCACGACCTTCGGCTGGTCGGACACGGTGTTGAGCTTCACCCCCACGGGGAAGTTGCTTTCGAGGCGCGCGGCGGCGGCGTTCAGATCCTTGCCGAGGTGCAGCACGTCACCGCCCGTGCGCATGCTGATCGCGAGTCCGATCGCGGGTTGGCCGTTGAAGAACATCCTGAGCTGCGGCGGATCGACGTAGCCACGCTTCACCGTCGCCACGTCGCCCAGCCGGAACATGTGGCCGTTTGCGTAGATGCCGATGTTGCGGATGCTCTGCACCGAATCGAAATCGCCGCTGACGTTCAACTGGATCTGCTCGTCACGCGTCTGGATCACGCCGGCCGGTTCCACGCCGTTGACGGTCTTGAGCGTCGCGACGATCTGGTCGGGATTGATGCCGAGCGTCGACAGCTTCGCGTTGGAATACTCGATGTAGATGCGTTGGTCCTGCGTGCCGACGAGGTTCACCTGGTCGACGTTCGGCACGCGCAGGAATTCGTCGCGCGCCGATTCCGC
The DNA here is from genome assembly GCA_035253445.1 of Mycobacterium sp. Taxonomy (GTDB): domain Bacteria; phylum Actinomycetota; class Actinomycetes; order Mycobacteriales; family Mycobacteriaceae; genus Mycobacterium. The sequence continues at coordinate 981 of DATFCF010000983.1, read as the reverse complement.
GAACACTTTCATCTGCGCGTAATTGAAGCCGTCGGCGGTCAGCGCATAGATGTTGCCGAAGGTGGTGCCGAACTCGTCGTTGAAGAACGGCCCGCGCACGCCCTGCGGCAGCGAGTACGCGATGTCGCCGATCTTCTTGCGCACCTGGTACCAGACTTCCGGCACCTCATCGGGCGGCGTGTCGTCGCGCAGCGTCACGGTGAGTTGCGTCTGGCCGGCCTCGACGAAGCTCTTGACGTAATCGATCTCGGCGACGCTCTGCAGCTTCTTCTCAAGCTTGTCGGTGACCTGCTCCTGCATCTGCTCCAGCGTCGCGCCGGGCCAGTACGCCTGCACGACCATGCTGCGCACGGTGAAACCGGGGTCTTCTTCCTGGCCGAGATGCGTGTATGAGTAGATGCCGCCGATCAGCAGGATGATGATCGAGAACAGGATGAACTGCTGGTGCTTGAGCGCCCACGCGGACAGATTGGTGTTCGACATCGCTCAGGGGTCCTGCATGCCGTAGGTCCCGACCGGCCGCACCGCTTGGCCTTCGTGCAGCAGGTTCGCGCCCGCGGTGACGACGGTCTCGCCATTCTGCAAACCATCGTTGACCAGCGCGACGTTGCCGCTGATGGTCAGCACCTTCACCGCGTGCAGCGAAACCGTAGACGCGCCCCGATCCACCAGCCACACATGCGGGCCGTCGGGTTTCTCGACGATCGCGGTCAACGGCAGCGTGACCGTGCTGCCCGCGGCCGTTTCGGGCACGTGCACGTACGCGGTCATGCCGAGCAGCACCGCCGGGTCGGGCTGCAGCACGGTGACATACGCGTCGTAGGTGCGGGTGGTCGGGTCGGTGTCGGGATCGATACGACGCAGGCTCGCGCGGTATTTCTTGCCGGGGTTCGCCCACAGGGTCACGTACAGGTCCTTGGCGTCGCGTACCTGGTCGACGCGCGACTCGGGAACGTCGATCACCACTTCACGGTCGCCGTC
>DATFCF010000982.1:0-4560 GCA_035253445.1 Mycobacterium sp. | reverse complement strand
ACGGCCTGCAACTCTCGCGCTCCCAGCAGACCCCCCGGCGTACTGACACCGAATCGCAGCGGCCGATCCAAGGTCGCCCGCAAGGATTGGCTAACCATCCTCGTTTGTAGATCCATCCGAAAAACCCCCGCCTACCTCATTCCCTGAAGCCCCCATGGTCGCGTTCCGCGATCCTCGCAAACATTCGGCCCGAGGATGTGGTAAATCAACGGATCGGTCAGGCTGTGTCGTCTCGCCACTTGAAACTGTTGACGTACTTCCCCATGTCCATCGCGAGCTGGAGGTTGACACCCGAAGGATGCCCGGTCCCGAAGTCGGGGCTGAACTCGTGGTACGGCCCGATCGCGGCGGCGACCAACGCGTAGTCGTTCTTGACCGCAGTCATCACCACCAGCCGAAGCCGGGTGAACGTGCCGCTGGAATCCTGCGGGTACTCGTCGACGACAACGCCGTACCCGGGTTCGTATCCGACCAGCGCATTGGGAATCTCGTAATCGGTGGTGGCGTCGGGGTAGTTCTCGCTGATCAAGTCCTCGGTGATCTGCTTCGGCGTGCGATCGGCGGCGGGCAGGCCGAACAACTGCATGGTGCCGGTGTCGCCGGCGACGAAACTCAGCTCGACCCCATCCGGGTTCAGCTTCGCCTCGTATGCCGTTCCGGGGCCCGGGTATTGGACGGAGAATCGACCATCGTCTGACACGAAACGCGGGTTCGTCTCGACCGGCTTACCGATCGGCGGGCGCCCGCAATCCGGCGGGCACACGAATTGGGGGACAACGGGCGTCGCCAATACCGCCGCCGTCACTCCCGCCGCGACGGTGACGCCCATTCCTGCGCCCAACGTCGTGAGCAACCAGCCGTGGCCGGTGTGCCGCACTGGCGTCACCTCATACGACGCCGCCGGCAGGGCCGATGCCGGGCGCAGGGCCGAAACACCCTCGGCCGCAGCGCCTTTCCGTGCTGCACGTGATGACCGTGATGCCGCGCGCGCCGCGACCCCGCAGTTGGCGCAGAACGCCATGTCCGGCACAACGTGGTCGCAATGCGGACACAGCACTTGTTCACTCGGGTTCATCGGGTCAGGCGACTCGTACAGCAGCGCCGCCTGCAGCCCGGCCCTCAATGCCAGCACCGCGATCACCGTGGTGACCACGTGCACCCCGAAGTGCAAACCCTGGAACAGCGGGGTGATCTCCATCAGGCCCTGGGCAGCGTAAAGCGCAAGTGTCGCAAGCACACTCACCGCAATCAGGCGCGGACGGCCGAACCACAATGCCGCACCGACCAGGCCGCCCATCGCCGCCGCGGTCAACGGCACCGCCACACCCTGAATGCCTGCCTGAACCAAGAGACCGCTCGCGGGCCGGTCAGTGGTCAGTCCCGTCCCGAACTGCGGCGCCAGCCTGGTCAAGGTCGCCGCGGCGGTGAAGGTGACGGCGCTCAACGCGCCAAACACGAACCCATCCAACGATTCACGCGTCGTCCCACGCAGTAGGCGGATCACCACCGCCGGGACGAGTGAAAGGACCGCGCTGCCAATTGGGATCGCCAGTCCCACAAGACGCGCCTGCTCGTCGGGTTCGCCGGCACCCAGCGCAACATCGTAGAAGTCGGCGACGACCGTGCCGGTCAGCAACGCCCATCCCGCGCCGAGTCCGACAGCAGTCACGACGATCAGTACGAGGGAACGGATTGGCAGATCGCGGTGGACGTCGGCCTCGTACAGGTAGAGCAGGAACAGCGTTGGCAGGCCGAGCGCGCTGACGGCGATCAACGGCGCCTGCCACCGCAGCAGCGCGAGCGCGATCAATGCCAATAACAGGACCGCCAGCCCCACGCGAAACGGTGTGCGCGACCGATGAGGCAGGTGCGGAAAGAGCGAACTGGCCACCGACAGCCGCAGTACCTGCTCCCCCGGCGCCGCCGCGTACGCCGCCATCCGCAGCCGGCCTCGCCCGTCTCCTCGCTGCGCGGTCAGTTGCGCGCCGCAAGTTCCGCAGAATGCGGCGGCGGGTACATCGGTTCCGCATACCGCGCAGAGCATGGTGGGGACCGCCTCCGGTGTCATCGCGGTGCGATCCCCTTCTGCAGGTCGAGGAGGTTTCGGGCGAGGTTGTACGTGTTGGGGCTGCCCAGACCGGTCACCAGGTCGTAGCCGGGCTGCGAAGTATCGACCGCGTTGCCGCCACGGCGCACGTCGCGGAACCCGGGCAGGTTCGAACCGGTCGCAACCCGATACAGCAGCGGGTTGATGTTGCCGAGCAGACGCCCGCCATTGGCCACCAGGTATTGGTTCATCAGTGTGGTGAGTGCGGCCCAGATCGGAGCAGATTGGGAGGTACCGCCACCGACCACCTGTTGCTGCTTGAAGATGAACTTGACGCCGGTGAACGGATCGGCGACGGCGGCGACATCGGGCGTCAACCGGCGTCGGTCCGTGTCCCGCTCGATAACCAGCCGGGTCTGCCAATCAGGACGGTCGAACAGGGCCGACACTCCGCCGCTAGTGCCTTGTGACAGAGGCGAATCCACCCAGGCGTGCTCGGCCAGCCACTGCCCACGGGGACCCGTCGACAGCGTGGTGCCGCCGACCGAGGTCATCTCGGGCATCGACGCGACCGCGTCCAGGCCGATGTCGTCGGGCCCAGGCGGTGCAGACCACTCGTCGCCGCCCTTGCACTCCAGGCCGGCGGTGTCGCCGCTCGCGTCGAATGCCGACGTGCCGTTGCGCTGCGCGGCGGCCAAGGCGGCCCGGACCGGGGCAAGGTCGGCGGCATTCACAAACGCCTCGCACCCCCACCCGATCGAAAGGCTCCACACCGCACCCGGGAACCGACGATCGGCCTCGGAGAACATCTGGCCGATCTTCTCGTATGCGCCGTCGCCCTCCACGGTTGGTCGCGCATTGACGACCACGAGCCGCGCATCGGGCGCAATCGCATGTGCCACTTGAAGATCCATCGCCGTTTCGCCGTGCGCTTGCGCCGGTTGGCCACCGATCACCACCGGCGTGAACCTCGGCAACCCCGATGTGTCGGCGAAGGTGTCGAGATCCTCCTGGTCGGCCTTGTCGAACGCGAAGAACACGATGGTCATGCCCTTGCCGGTGAACCCCGCGTCGGCGAGTGGCGTGGCGTTGTACGCATCCAGCAACCCCTCAGGCGTCAACCCTCCCTGCGGCACGTCGAGAGGAAAAAATCCCGGGCTCGCCGTTCGATAGGGGGTGTAGCCCATGATCCGGCCTAACCCGGTGACGACACCGCGCAAGGGCGCGGGCACGGCGGGTTGTTGCGGGGACGCGTAGAAGACCCGCCCTTTTCGGCTTCGATAGTCGTTCACGGGCACCGTGAAGGCGCCTGCCACGCGTGCGGCGGCACCCTCGACGATCGCCCATGCGTCGCCGGGGCGCCACCGCACCGACAAGCCTTGTGCGTCGGCCCACCCGATCAGCGCTTCGGGCCGACGCGCGTCCGGCAGCGTGACGGTCAACTGCGCGTCACCGGAGCGCGACGGGCCGAGATCGCTGGAGCTGGCCAGCAAGTACCCGTACGGGCCAGTGATAACCGCGGGATTGGCGGGATGGGCGGGCACCGGGCCTAGTACTGAAACCACCACCAGAATGCCGGCGGCGACGAGTACCAGCACCCGCCAACCCGCGCTTTCGCTCCCCCGCAGCAACGTGGCAAGCATTAGCGGATTCCTGCTGACCTAAGTAACCCAGCGGTCAGAACTACCGCGACCGCGCGGCACTTAGGGCGCGTCAGTTGGCCGGGTGCCGTGTCTTCCCGTTGGCGGCGGCGCGGGCTCAACATGGGTGGGCGTGAATTGGTTAGCGCCACCCGGCTCGAGACGCGGTGCCTTTTCCGTCGGTGACGGCGGAGCGGCGGGCGAAGTCGTGGTGGTCGTGGTGGTCGTGGTTGTCGTCGTCTCCGGGGCCTTTTCTTCTTCCTTGGCGCAGGATGCTGTCAACCCGACCATTGCGACGATGGCAAGTCCGCCGGCAACGGCCGAGAGTTGTCGGGCAAGACGATGTGATTCCATTTCATTCCATTCTTATGGCCTGCTACCAGGTAATTCTCGACCCAAACCGACCTGGCAGCCGGACTGCTTTGACGCGTCGATGGTCTCACAGTTAATTTGACCTGTCAGCAAATTCGCTGAAATTGACGCGAGCGTGTTTTTGCCGCTTCGCCGTTCGCTGACGGACCGGTCCGGTGATATCTGCCGGCTGCACAGCGAAGACAGCGGTGCGCCACGCGAAATCCGTTGGGCACGTGGATCTTTGGCAGTGCCTGTGAACTATTTGTGGGTCTCCGGATGCACGGCGGCCAATTTTCACCCAAGATGCAATCCAATCGGGAAAAGTAGCGCTCAGTTGTCCAGAGATCGTCCGAATCGCCAACCAAAGGGATCGAGATGAGCATGCTGCACAGGTTCAGGAAGGTGCTGGCCATCGCCAGCGTCACGGCGTTGACATTTGGAGCCGTTGCCTGCGGCGGCGACGACAAGATCGCCTCCAGCGGCGCGGGCGGCGGCGAAATCACGATCAACGCGACCTCG
>DATFCF010000981.1:0-6116 GCA_035253445.1 Mycobacterium sp. | reverse complement strand
TGATGGAATACCAGTACTCGACGGTCACTGCCGATGGCACGACCATCGATTTCACGGCACCTCCAGACGGCCCACCTGAGATCACGCTGCCGCAATACCGCGTGTTTTCCCGCGAGTACGGGGCGCGGTTGGAGAGCAAGGTCAGCGCCGAGTTCTTCCGGCGCCTGCTCGCTGGCCGCGGCTTCGCGATTGAGGCACCGGCGTCTGGCAGCAGCTTTGCCGCGCGTCGTAAGTGACTGGACGCGTCAGGAAGACTTGACCCGTGCAGATGGTGACGATCGAGGATATCCGGGCCGCGGCCGAGCTGATCCGCCCCTTCGTGGTGCGGACGCCCCTTGTTCCTGCGAAGTGGGCCGACGACGACCGTCCGCTCTGGATCAAGCCGGAGAACCTGCAGTCGATCGGCGCGTTCAAGGTCCGCGGCGCCTTCAACGCGATCGGCCACCTGGACGAATCGGTGCGCACAAGGGGCGTGGTGGCCTATTCGAGCGGTAACCACGCGCAGGCGGTGGCGTATGCGGCGGCGGTTTATTCGATACCGGCTCACATCGTGATGCCCGAGGAAACGCCGGCCATCAAGGTGGCCGCCACGCGCAGCCACGGTGCCGAGGTGGTGCTGTGCGGGGCGGGCCAGCGCGAAAAGGTTGCGGCCGAAGTGGTCGAGCAGACCGGCGGGGTGCTGGTGCCGCCGTTCGATCACCCGGACATCATCGCGGGCCAGGGCACCGTCGGTATCGAGATCGCTGACGATCTGCCCGCGGTGGAAAACGTGCTGATCCCGGTCAGCGGTGGCGGTCTGGCCTCCGGCATCGGCACGGCGATCAAGGCGCTCTGTCCGGATGCCCGCGTCTTCGGCGTCGAACCCGAGCTTGCCGCGGACACCGCGGAGGCTCTGCGGCTTGGTCACCGGGTGGACTGGAGCATCGAAGACCGCAACCGCACAATCGCGGATGGCCTGCGCTCGCAGCCGTCCGCCTTGACCTTCGCGCACCTGCAGAAGGTATTAGACGGTGTGATCACCGTGTCGGAGAACGAAATTCGCGCGGCCGTGCGCGAACTTGCCTATAAGGCGCACCTCGTCAGCGAACCCAGCGGTGCGGTCGCTCTGGCCGCCTACCGGCAAGGGGCAACACCGCCGGGCCGAACGGTGATGATCCTGTCAGGCGGCAACGTCGAACCCGAGATGCTGCGGGAGATTTTGGCCGGGTGACCGGTCAGCTCGCGATCGCAGGCATCACCAGCGGAACGGACACAACGCAATTCTCGTGGATCGAGTGCATCCACGCGTCCTGCTCGGCTGCAGCCTTGAGATAGCGCCGCCGACCGGTCCACCCGCATGTGCAGGTGGCTGTGTAACGGGCAAGACCGTATTCGTGCACTGCCACGACGCCATGCGCGATCAGATCCGGACGCGGCACATCGCCAGCATCGATAGTTAACGCTACTGACATCCGTCAGCCTCCTACGTCGACCCGACCTCGTTGTCACATCAGACGCCCGTGCAAGCGCTTCGGTTCCAATGCTCAACCCGATACGTGCGTAATTCGATTGCGACCAGGTTACGACTTGGCCACTTCGATTTGGGGTCTTCCCTTACGCATTGCGGCCGTCGTGTCAGCATGAGATGCCGTCAGCGCAAAGCTTTGTCGTGATCGACAATTTCGAACTAGGCCCATTGACGTCGAATAACGCTGCGCAGCAACCGATTCAGCAATCACGCTCTGGATGCCCGGGTTTCATGGATTTGCGCCGAGTCGACAACCAGGCGGCGAGCCGCGGTCCCCGGACTGGGATAGCCGCCCTGCGACGGGGCGGTTCGCCGTGGCCGTTACGCGGCTGAACCGATTGGCAAAGGGTTCGCTGTGCTATGTGCAGGAGTTTAATGCGGCCCAGCACATTTCGGCTCGCACGTAAGTCATGCCCACTTAGCCCGCATCACCGGACGCATGTAGTCTCACCCGGATACATGGACGTCCGAAGGGGTGAAGTGGACGCCGTACTGGGCTTGTCGGTGACACCATCCGCGGTCGGTCTTGTCCTTGTCGAGGGACAGGACGCCGACGGCGCCACGATGGACCGCGACGCCTTTGAGGTTTCGTCTCGCCGACGGCCGACTGCGCTTCAAACCTGCGAGCAGGCCGCTGCCGCCGTGCTGCGTACCGAGGCGACCGCCGTCGCGCGTGGTCATCGACTGCATTCCATTGGTGTGACGTGGAGCGATGACGCCGACACCGAGGCCTCATTACTGCTGAAATCCTTGACGGATTCGGGCTTCGACAATGTGGTGCCAGTTCGGCTGCCGGAGGCCACCGAGGCGCTGGCGTGGGGGATCGCCGAGGTCATCGGATACGAGACGACCGCGGTGTGCGTCATCGAACCCGAAACCGTCATCACGCTCATCGTCCATGCCCGCGATGGCGCCGTGCAGACCGCGGTCAACCACGCGATCGACACCGAAGAGCAGCTGTTCAGGTGGTTGAGCGCGGTGTTCGCCCGGGCAGATTGGCAACCTGAGGCGCTGGTCGTCGTCGGTTCGGGCGGCGACGAAGCGCTCATGCCCCGCCTCGAGGATGTCTTGTCGGTTCCCGTTTTCGCGCCGGCTGAGGCCGAACTCGCGCTGGCCAGGGGCGCCGCACTGGCGTCGGCACATAACACTGAGCTGGCCTTCGAAGACGCCATGGAGAGCATGGCGCATGGCCGTGCTCAGGATCGCCGCCGCAGGCCGCTCGCGCAGACGGGCCCGCTGGCCCTGCTGGTCGCCGGGGTGGTGACCTTCGTGGTTTCCCTGTCCATCGCGATCAGCCTGCAGCTGACACCGAAGAACGACGCCCGGCTGCCCGAGGCTCGTCCCGCCGCCAACACGTCCCCTGAGGTGCCGGCCGCAGTCACAGAGCTACCAACGGCGCTTCCTGCGCCGGTCGCCGCGCCGCCCCCACCGCAGGCACCGCCGGCCGAGGTCGCACAGCCGCCTGCCGAAGTGCCCGTCGAACCGCCTGTCAGCGGGCCAGAGGCACCGGAGTTCGTCTCTGATGCGCCGCCAGCCGATCTCCCTGTCCCGGCCGATACGGTGCCGTTGGAGCCAGGCGTGGTGCCGCCGCCGATAGCGCCTGCGCCGCCAGTGCCCGGGCAGGTCGCGCCGCCGGCAGTGGCGCCGCAGCCCGCCGAGCGGCCTGGCATCCTCAGAAGGATCAAGGACCGGCTGTCCGGCGTCGGCAACGACGAGGTTGTGCCTGCCGAGACTCTGCCACCGGCTCCGCCGGTTCCCCTCACCGAGCCGCCGCCGCTGCTGCCGCCTCCGTGATCGGGCGCCGACACGCCGAATAACCTCGCTTACGTGAACGACGCTGTTGCGCCGCCGGGCACGCGGATCCTTCGGATGCTGCTTCGGATCACGATTGTGGTGGCTGTGGTGGCCGCGCTGATCGCAGTGGAGACGTCCTCGCGGTCAGGGGTGGTGTGGCGGATGATCACGTTCACCTACCAGGCGAACGTGCTCGCTGCCGCGTACTACTTCTGGACGCTCGCCTCGCCGCGGGCCGATGCCCGTGTCGGTCTGCGGGGGGCGGTGGTGCTTTACGTGGTGATCGCCGGCGTGATCTGGAATTTGTTCCTGACCGGTCACAGCATGGGCTACACGGGGGCCAACATTCTGCTGCACCTCGTCGTGCCCGCGCTCGCCCTCGCCGACTGGCTGCTGATCGGCCGGGGCCACGGCCATGTGCGGTGGTGGCAGCCGGTTGCCTGGCTGGCTTATCCCGCGGTCTATCTCGCGGTGGCACTGGTAGTGCTCAACAATATGGGCCGGCGCGCGCCCTACTACTTCCTCGATCCCGGCAGCGTCGGGATCACCACGGTGGTGGGCAATATTTGTGTGCTCACAGCGTGTTTGCTTGCCCTCGGATACGCGTTGCTGGCCATCAACCGGGTCGCGGCACCGGCGCGAATCGATGTCCGCTGAAACGATTTGAGCTGCTGGTTCGATAATCGGTTGTAGCGCAATGCGCTGACACGGGCGACATGCGCACACGCGTACAGACTTGCGGTTACCGAGGGAATCGCTTCCGACGAACTAGGATGAATAGTGTGCTGAACGCCCATCTTCGGAGGATTGCAGGCCGTGCGTAGAGTTCTTCGATATGTGCTTGTGGTGGTGGGCATTGCGACGATCGCCGTGACGGGATCCGTCGCCGTCAGTTCGGCGGGTGTCACCTCGTCGACCGACCTGGTGAGCATTCAACCGACGGCGGGCCAGACGGTCGGCGTCGCGCATCCGGTGATGATGACATTCGCCGCTCCGGTCGCAAACCGCCCGGCGGCCGAGCAGAGCGTCAATTTCACCTCACCCGCCACTCCTAGCGGGACGTTCACCTGGCTCAGTGACCGTGTCCTGCAATGGAATCCGGACGGCTTCTGGCCGGCGCACTCGACGATCACCGTGATGGCGGGCGGCGCGAAAACGAGCTTCGAAACCGGCGCCTCGGTGGTGAGTGTCGCGGACATCGACGCCTACACGTTCACCGTCAGCATCGACGGTCAGGTGGTGCGCGAGATGCCCGCGTCGATGGGCAAATCCAGGTACCCGACGCCGAAAGGCACCTTCACTGCCCTCGAAAAGCAGCGCAATGTCACGTTCGACTCACGCACGATCGGCATCCCGCTCAACGATCCGGAAGGCTATCTGATCAAGGGGGAGTACGGCGTCCGCGTCACATGGGGCGGCGTCTACGTGCATTCGGCACCGTGGTCGGTGGGTTCACAGGGCTACGCGAACGTCAGCCACGGTTGCATCAATCTCAGCCCGGACAACGCGGCCTGGTACTTCGACACGGTCCGCATCGGGGATCCGATCATCGTTCAGGCGTAGTACGCGCGCCTGCCGCCGAGGCTAGGCCGGTTGACGTTCGGCGTGCAGGTTCTTCGCGGTTGGCGAGGTGGCGACGGTTGCCGGATCGGGGTAGGTGCCCAGCACGCGGTCGGCGGTACCCGAACTGGTGACAGTGAACCAGAAGTGCTCGTTCTTGAAGTGATGCTGGCGATGATTGCGCCAGATCGCCCGGTAGAAGCGTGTTTTCGGCTTGTAGTCGCTGTGGATCAGGTAGTGACTCCATTCGTAACCGATCCCAAGGGCCGCGATGAACACCAAATAGGTCAGTCCCATTCCGAGTCGCGGGAATGCCAGCAGCGCGATCGCGAGCGTGAGTGGAAGAACCCACAGCAGCGCCTTCCACGGGATGAAGATCAGCGGAATGCTCCGCGGATCCATGTGATGCGCGCGGTGCTCACGCGCCAGCAATGGATCGACAGTGAACCGGCCGAGACGCTTTGGGCGCCAATGCAATATGAACACGTGGATGATCCACTCGAAGAACGGAAAGAGTGCGAGCATCACCATCGGCACAAGTGCATCGGAGATCTGCCAGTCGCCGACGAGAATTCGTGCTGTCAGCGCAGCGGCAAAGGTGACGCCAATCATCCAGGGGGAGGGGTGTTTCCAGAACTCGCGGCCGGCGTTGGCCAAGGTGAACCCGTTTCGCGCGGTGCGCGCCGTTGACGTGGTCATCGTTGATCCTCCAGGTTCTCCATTGCCGCGAGCAGCGCCGTGGTCGCAGGTTCCAGTAGGTCTTGGGCGGCATGCTTCGCCTTTGCCGGATCGCCGGCGGCGATCGCATCGGCGAGCTTGCGGTAGGCCCCCGGTCGGCCGACCTCATCGACCATCACAGTGGCAAGGGCGGGCAGTGCGGGCTCGTAGGTCGCGCGAAGCGTGTTGTACATCAACCGAAATGCGATGGAATCCGCGCCGTCGACGACATGGTCCCAGAACGTCAGCGCGTGCCGCTGCTGCTCGACGGGATCGTCTTCCTCCGCGAGCGCTTGCACCGTTTCGGCGAGCAGTGCGGCCAGCTCTGGCCGCCGGCGCTGCGCGGCCAGCTCGGCAACTTTGGGGCCGTTGTGCAGTCGGGTCTCCAAAATGCTGCGCACGACAGAAAGATCGAGCTCGCCGGCGCGGATGAGGAGGCGGGGCAGCAGGTCCAGTCCCGCGTGCCTGCGAAAGTCGCGGACCGTGGTGGCATCGCCTTGACGCACCTCGACCAGACCCGCAGCGGTAAGCCGCTTGA
>DATFCF010000980.1:0-5843 GCA_035253445.1 Mycobacterium sp. | reverse complement strand
GAACCCTCCCAATCTCGACTGCGGACCGTGAGCATTTGCTCAGTTATGCGAGTAGATGCTCATCACGTTAGCATGGCAGTGTGACGCACACAACACTCTCGCCGGAAGCCCGGATGCGGGCCGCCGTCCTCGTCGAACCGGGCCGCATCGAAACCCAGGAGCGGCCGATACCGACGCCGGAGCCGGGTGACGTGCTGATACGGGTCTCATCGGTGGGCGTCTGCGGTTCGGACACGCACTACTACCGACACGGTCGAGTCGGCAGCTTCGTCGTCGATGGGCCGCTGATCCTCGGCCACGAGGCCGCGGGGACGATCGTGGCCGTTGGCGAATCGGTCAGTCCCGACCGCATCGGCCAGCGGGTGTCGATCGAACCGCAGCGGCCGGATCCCGACAGTGAGGAAACCCGCCGAGGCCACTACAACCTCTGCCCCCACATGCGGTTCTTCGCCACTCCGCCGGTCGACGGCGCGTTGTGCGACTACGTGACCATCGGCGCGCCGTTCGCACACCCGGTTCCCGACGCAATGTCCGACGACGCCGCCGCGCTGTGCGAGCCGTTGTCGGTGGGCATCGCCGCGATCCGCAAGGCAGGCATCGAGGGCGGATCGCGGGTGCTGATCGCCGGCGCGGGACCGATCGGCATTGTGGTCGCGCAGCTCGCGCGGGCATACGGCGCCACCGACATCGTCGTCAGCGATCCCGACGAATCCCGCCGTGACCAGGCGATGGCGTTCGGCGCGACGACGGTGCTCGACCCCACGCTGCAGCGGATCGGCGACTTGGGCGTGGACGCGTTCATCGATGCGTCCGGCGCTTCTGCGGCCGTCGCCTCCGGCATCGGGGCGGTACGGCCTGCGGGCAGAGTCGTTCTGGTCGGCTCGGGCGCCGAATCGATGGAGCTGCCGACTCAGCTGATCCAGAACCGTGAACTGGTGCTCACCGGGGTGTTCCGCTACGCGAACACGTGGCCGACGGCGATTGCGCTCGTCGAGTCGGGGCGCGTCGACCTCGACGCGATGGTGACGGCGCGCTTCCCGTTGGAGAAGGCCGCCGAGGCGCTGGACTCCGACCGCACGCCGGGTAGCGTGAAAACGGTGGTGGCGGTGTCATGAAGCTCAGCAACAAGACGTTGGCGCAGATACCGATTTCCAAGCCCAGCTACAACCGCGACGAAATCGGTGTCGGCATAGTGCATTTCGGTGTCGGTGGCTTTCACCGCGCGCACCAGGCGATGTACATCGACCAGCTTTTGGAGAAGGGGCTGGCCGCCGAGTGGGGCATCTGCGGCGTCGGCATCATGCCCGCCGACCGCAAGATGGCCGAGGTGATGGCAGCCCAGGACGGGCTGTACACGCTGCTTCTTGAGAACCCGGATGGCAGCCGCGAAGCCCGGGTGATCGGATCGATCGTCGACTACCGCTACGCACCAGACGATCCCGAGGCGGTGATCGAACTGCTGGCCGCGGCCAGCACCCGGATCATCTCGCTGACCATCACCGAGGGCGGCTACAACATCGACAACCTGGGTGACGGGGTGAACGTCTTCGGTCTGGTGGCTGAGGCGCTGGCTCGGCGCCGCGACCGCGGCATCGCGTCACCGACGATCGTGTCGTGCGACAACATCGAGGGCAACGGCGAGGTGGCCCGGCAGGCGTTCACCGCGTACGCCGATCGGGTCTACCCCGGTCTCGGCGAGTGGATGCGCACGCACACCCGGTTCCCCAACTCGATGGTCGACCGCATCACACCGGTCACGACTCCCGATGTGATCGCCGTCGTCGAGAACGAATTCGGCGTGCAGGACCGGTGGCCGGTGGCGGCCGAGCCGTTTACGTCATGGGTGCTCGAGGACGACTTCTCCGACGACCGCCCCCCTCTCGAGGACGTCGATGTGTTACTGGTCGACGACGTGACGCCGTACGAACTGATGAAGCTGCGGCTGCTCAACGCCAGTCATCAATGCCTGTGCTATTTCGCGTATTTGGCGGGTTACCGGCTGGTGCACGACGCCGCGGGCGATGCGCTGTTGGCCGAATTCCTGAGCGAGTACATGGATTCGGAGGCGACTCCGACGCTGAAGCCCGTTCCCGGTATCGATCTGCCTGACTACAAGCGAACACTGATCGAGCGGTTCGCCAACCCGGGCGTCAAGGACACCGTCGCCCGACTGTGCTTCGGTTCGTCGGACCGCATCCCGAAGTGGCTGCTTCCTGTCATCAGGGAGAATCTGAAGACCGGCGCGCCGGTCCGGCTGTCCGCGGCGACCGTCGCCAGCTGGGCCCGCTACGCCGAGGGCGTCGACGAGCAGGGCCTGCCCATCGATGTCCAGGATCAGCTCGCGGACACCTTGGTGCCGCTGGCCCGTTCGCAGCGCGACAACCCGACGGCATTCATCGAAAACACCGAGGTCTTTGGCGATCTCGCGAGCCAACCACGGTTTGTCGAGGCGTATTTGTGGGCACTCGATTCGCTGCACCGCGATGGTGCTCGCGCGACGTTGGAAGCCCTCCTTGTCCGCGTGCGGAAGGAGGTTACGCCGTGAGCGCTCCCGACAGCCCGCAGCGGGCCCTGGTCATCGGCGAGGCCTTGATCGACATCGTCGAGCGCGACGGCCAGATCATCGGCGAACATGTCGGCGGCAGCCCGCTCAACGTGGCGGTGGGTCTGGCCCGGCTGGGCCGCAGCACTGACTTTCTCACGCACATCGGCAACGATCCGCGCGGCCGCCGGATCGTCGACTATGTGAAACGCTCTGGCGTAGAGCTGGTTTCGGGCAGCGTCAGTGCCCAGCGGACACCGACGGCGCTTGCCACCCTTGACGCGACCGGCTCGGCGTCTTATACGTTCGACATCGACTGGCAGCTGACCGGGACGCCGGAGGTGGCGCCGCCGCTGGTGGCGCATGCCGGATCGATCGCCACGGTGCTCGAACCGGGTTGCCGGGCCACCGCGGCATTGCTCGACACCTATCATCCGTCGGCAACCATCACGTTCGATCCCAATGTCCGGCAAGCGTTGATCGAGGACGACGACATCGCCCGCGGCCGCATCGACCGCCTGATCGAGCGCTGCGATGTGGTCAAGGCGAGCGACGAGGACATGCGCTGGATCGACCCGAACCACTCCCCCAAACAGATCGCCAGGACGTGGCTCGGGCTGGGCCCGTCGGTGGTGGCGGTGACGATCGGAGATCAGGGCGCATTCGCGATGTGCGAGGCAGGCACGGCGCGAGTCGCGGCGCTGCCGGTGAACGTCGTGGACACCGTCGGCGCTGGCGACGCATTCATGACGGGACTGATCGATGCGCTCTGGTCGCTGGGCCTTCTGGGCGCCCAGCAGCGCCCTCAACTGCGCCGAATCGGGCTGGACGCACTCAATGTCGTACTGCAGACGGCCGTGCTCTCGTCGGCGTTGACCGTCGCCCGCGCGGGCGCTGACCTGCCCGATCGCGCCACCCGCGACGCTGCGGCGGCCGGGTCGGCCATACTGAGCTAATGCGTTCCATATGGAAGGGTTCGATCGCGTTCGGCCTGGTGAACGTCCCGGTGAAGGTCTACAGCGCGACCGAAGACCACGACATCAAATTCCACCAGGTGCACGCGAAGGACAACGGGCGCATCCGCTACAAGCGGGTCTGCGAGGTGTGCGGCGAGGTCGTCGAGTACCGCGACATCGCCAAGGCCTTCGAATCCGATGACGGCCAGATGGTGGTGATCACCGACGAGGACATCTCGACGCTGCCCGAGGAACGCAGCCGTGAGATCGAGGTGCTGGAGTTCGTTCCGGCGGCCGACCTCGACCCGTTGATGTATGACCGCAGCTACTTCCTCGAGCCGGAGGGCAAATCGACGAAGTCCTATGTCCTGTTGGCCAAGACGCTGATGGAGACCGATCGGGTGGCGATCGTGCACTTCGCGCTGCGCAACAAGACGCGGCTTGCGGCGTTGCGGGTCAAGGACTTTTCCAAGCGCGACGTGATGGTCATCCATACGTTGCTGTGGCCCGACGAGATCCGTGATCCCGATTTTCCGGTGCTGGACAAGGAAGTTGAGGTCAAATCGGCCGAGTTGAAGATGGCCAGCCAGGTGGTGGAGTCGATGACCGACGACTTCAACCCGGACCGCTACCACGACGACTACCAGGAGCAGCTGCACGAGTTGGTGCAAGCCAAACTCGAAGGCGGCGAAGCGTTTACCACCGAAGAGCAGCCGAAGGAACTCGACGAGACCGAGGACGTCTCGGATCTGCTGGCGAAGCTGGAGGCCAGCGTGAAGGCGCGACGCGCCGGCGGTGGCGGCGACTCCGACGGCGAGCGGCCGGCCAAGAAGGCGCCTGCGAAGAAGGCGGCCGCGAAGAAAGCACCGGCGAAAAAGGCTGCGAAGAAGGCCCCCGCCAAGAAAGCGGCGAAGAAGTAGCGCTTTAGCGCGGCTGCCGGATCAGAACGGCAAGACCGTCGGGATCGGTGACCTGAAACGACGCGCCCCACGCCTGCACGTGAGGTTCGGTGACGTCGGCGCCACGACCGGCCAGCGTCTTGTGCGCGGCGTGGATATCGTCGGTGTCGAACACGAGGTCGGCGGCACTGCCCACGCGATCCTGCTTGCCGAAGGCGTCGCCGCGAACCAACACCAAGCCGGTGGCGGCGCCGGCCGGGCGGACTTCGATCCATCTGCCTGCCGGTCCCATGTCCCGGTCAGCGCGCTTCTCGAAACCGAGCGTGTCGACGTAGAAGTCGAGCGATCTCTGCTGGTCACTCACATAGACGGTGACGCTGTTCAGGTGTGTGATCACACGCCCAAGTCAAGCAGCCGCCGAAACGCCCGGTCGAACCGCTTGCCTCCGAAGGCGAGCTCCGGATCCACCTGGTCCTGGATTATCTGGCCATAGAACATCGCGAGAGCCAAGCCTGCGGCGTCGCGGCCGGCTTGGTCACCACCGAGATCCAACAGGTCGGCGACGGCTGGCCGGGTACGACGGACCCCGGCCGCGAGCTGTTCGCGAACCACGGGGTCGTGCGGCGCCTTGGCCAGCGCCGCGACGAAGTTGCGCACTAGGCCGCCGTGACGTCGGCGCGTCCGTCGGATCACGGCGTTGGCCCGCCGGAAACGCTCTGCAGGCGTGCCGGAGTCAAGCGCAGACAAGGCTTGCTCGATTTCGGCGAGCCAGCGGTCGAGACCCTCGATGACCGCAGCCGTCACCAAGCCGTCCTTCGAACCGAAGTGGTAGGCGATCGACGCGAGGTTGGCGCCGGACTCCGCGGCGATCGCCCGTGCCGTTATGCGCTCGGCCGGCAAGCGCTCCAGGCAACGAAGAGCGCCGTCGATCAGCTGCTCACGATTGCTGCGCTGTGGACTCATTGCCTTTCAATGTATACAAGCGTATAGATTGAGCATGGCCATTGCGTTGACTGTTCTTTCGATCCTCTTGGCCGCGCTGTTGATCGCCTCGGCCGGGTTCAAGCTCACACATTCACCGAAGGCTGTTGAGGGCTATCGCACGGCAGGCGTGCCGGAGTCGTGGCTCAACGGCTTGGCGGCGGTGCTGCTCGTCGGGGCGGCAGGGCTCGTTGTCGGGATCTGGTGGCCGCTCGCGGGCATCGCCGCGGCCGCGGGTTTGGTCGTGTACTTCGTGCTGGCGGTCGGCTTTCACGTCCGCGCGCAAGACACCAGCCACGCCGTTACGCCGGCGGTTCTTGCCGTTGTCGCCGCTGCGATTCTCGCAATGCAACTCGCCGTGCTCTGACGGCCGCCGAGTTCTGCACCAGAGTCGCGATTCGCGACCATCCACAGCCGTGTCGCAGAACTCGCTGGCGGGGCGCTGTTCTGTCGGCCACCGTGGTC
>DATFCF010000979.1:0-6349 GCA_035253445.1 Mycobacterium sp. | reverse complement strand
CGAGATCAATCTTGCGGGCCTTTGCAAGATCACCGATGCGCTTGAGAGCCTCTGCCTCGCTGACTTCCGCGTGACGGGGAAAGATCCGCAGGGCTTCGAGTACGGCGATCTCTATCGGTTCGAGTTCGAGCCGACGCTGGTTCGCTCGCGAGACGAGACGCACGGCGTCGAGTCCTTTCGGGGCGCGGCCTACAACTGCGATTTCGGGTTTCATTGGCACCTGTGTCGTGAGTCCGAGCGCGCTTGCGGCCGAGGGTCCGGCGGGGCCAGCACCGGCGCCGATCGCGAACATGGCCGCCTCGTACGGATCCGGTTTCGTTGGCTGCCCGAACCGTCCCACGGGTGGGCGCTTCCAGTACAGACCCGGCTTCACGCGCGTGATCGGCCCATCCGGAGTGGCGAGGCGGGATAGGGCGTTTTCGGCTGCGTGGCGCGAGCCCGGTGCGTCGGCGAGGTTGAAGTACGACCGCGGCGCAAGGGAGTTGACCCACTGCCTCGTTTCGCCGTTTCGTTCCAACATCACCGTCTCCTTATAGGAGAAAAGTGTAGCAGTTTTCTCCCATAGTTTCTGCCGTGAGTTGTATCCCTACGCGGCTGTTTCGCAGCCGCGGGCGCACCGGCGGGACGTGTGGACGACGTCGGTGGTGTGGCTGGTCGGGCCGGCGAGTCCGAGCGGAAACGATTGCAGGACGACGGGGGCGGCGTTGGTCGCGGAGCGGATGAGTTCGTTCGCGAGGTGGAGTCCCGCCCAGGCTGAGATGGGCGCCGCGGTGGGGATGATCGCGGGAGCGTCGGTCGCCTCGGGGTGCACACAGCCTGCGCACGCTGCGCCGGGAACGTGGGCCGAGACGACCGATACGAGGTGGGAGGTCGCGCCGATGCCGAGCCAGCGGGGAGCGTCGTCCTGCGCGGCCCAGCGGACCGGGATGTTGTCGGCGCCCACGATGATGCGCTCTGCGCCGGCGCCATCGCCGCGGCGGTAGTTACGCGGAATTGCTTCGAAGCGGACCGCTCCGGTCGAGTACGCGGCGAGGATTTCGGCCTTGTTGTGGTCGTGAAACTCGGCGCGGTAGAGCAGGTACCGGTTCGAGTTGGTGCGGTCGAGCGCTCCCATGTCGAAGACGGGCATCGTCATGTTGAGTGTTGGGATGCGGAGCAGCACGAAGGCTGCGCCGTGGATGATGGCGCCGCCGCTGACGGCGGTCACGCTTCCGAGGTCGACGCGGTCGCTGCGGGGCACGTCGAAAGGGAGCACGATCTGCTCGGTGACCGGGAGGACCTTGGGGTGGTCGAGGCCGTGGTCATGGCCGATGCGCGTGAGGACACGGCGGAGGGCGATCGTGGTGGCGGCGATGCCAGCGCCGACGGGCACGACGGGCCAGTTCGGATCCCATGTCGGGGGCAGCGTCGCGTCGGCTGCGCCGACTCGGAGGAGGTTGTCGTCGCCGGAGATGGCGATCGTGTCCGCGATGTCGGTGCCGCCGATCGTCAGCACGATGTCGGCGGGGCCACGCGTGCCCGTGGTCCAGGGGTAGTTGGCTGCGATGTAGTCGTTGAGCGCCGACGCGAGGTGTGTGCCGCGTAGCGGCGGTTGGGGCGCGGCAAGGGCGACGTCCGGGATGTCGAGCTCGACGGCGATGCCGCTCATGACGAGCGTCAGCACGGTGGTGACGATCGCGGTCTGGGCGGCGGGTGTGATGAGCGCGTGACGGGGCGCAGTGATGCGCGCGCTGGCGGTGAGGAGGCCGTCGATGACCTGTGTCTCGGTGAGAGTGTTGTGGAACACGTCGGTCGCGAACAGCAATCCGCTCCGTGTCAATGCTTCGTGGACTAGCTCCATGTGATCACCTCTTCCGGCTTGACTTCAGCCCAGCCGTTGGCGGTGACGGTCGTGGCGTAGGCGCCGTTGAGGCCGATCGGGCCGGTGGCGAAGTGGGGCAAGACGAGCGAAACGAAATCAACGTGGGGCGCGAGAGCGAAGCAGTTGTCGGTATGCGAGTGCTCGACGCTGGTGCCCGGGTGGGTGTGCACCTGCGCTCGCACGCTTTGTTTGTTGTCGCGCAGGCTGAGGAACAGTTCGGTGACGGCGGCCGAGTCGGCGGTGTAGCTGCGCCGTGTCGCGGTGTGGGCGATCTGCACGACGTCGGTGACGATGCCCGGGTTGTCGACCGGTCCGAGCCAGTAGGCCACGCATTCCCGCTGGCCACCTCCGCAGCTCCGGAGAGCTACGAAGGTGGCAGCGAGAACACCGGGCTCAAGAGCTAACAACCGCCGAGCACTTCGCTCATGCGCAGCACCAGGACGTGGCCGGGCTTCACGCCGGCGTCCTCGAGGGACTGATTGCGCTGCAACTCCGTAGCCCCGAGGAACAGCGCCATGCGGTGTCGGTTCTCCGTGATCTTGAAGTCATTCATGGCGTGTTCGAGGAGCGACTCGACAGCGGCCTTCGGGTTGTATTCGACCTTGATGTCGACGCCGTTGTAGGTCACTGTGACCTCAGGCTTTGTCGGCTTCTTCGGGTCGCTGGGCTTGCTGGTAACTACATCTGTCATTCCGGTCTCCTGACCTGTGAGTAGAAAACACAACGCGTGTTTCTACTCACAGGATACCACACTTCAGGAGAAGTGACGTCACTTCATTATTCCACTAGAATAGTAGGGTGACTGACGACTCCGAACTAGGCGGACGCCTGCGCCAGCGCCGCGTCAACGACCTCCACCTCAGCCTCGCCGACGTCGCCGAGAAGGCCGACCTGTCCATCCAGTACGTCTCCAACCTCGAACGGGGCCGGGGAAATCCCACGATCGGCGCGCTACGCAGTCTGGCCAGCGCGCTCGACATGTCGATCGACTCTCTGATGGGCGCCGACGTCGATCCGGGCGACATCAACCTTGTACTGCGGAACGCGCCAAAGTCTCTGCGCGCCTTCGTGTCCTCGGACCGGTTCGACGCGCAACTCACAGCGCTGTCCAATACGTCCAACATGCCGTACACGGAGTTGCGCGAGCGCATGATCCGCTCGATGGTCGAGGCGCCGAGACGGAGTTCGGGTGAGCCGACCGAAACCGACTGGCGGCGGCTCTTCGACACCTTCAAGGTGATCGTCACGGACGACGGCGAGTAGCCATGCCGGGCGGAGTCGCGGACGAGATGGTGGCGCGAATCAGCGCTGACACGCTCGGTGCTCTCCGGCTCGACCCCGCCACGGCGATCACGTCGGCGTTCGGCCCGATCCGGCTCCACGCGCTCCCGTCGGTCAAGGTCGGCGACACCGATCAGTGCTCGACCGACGGCTACTACACCGCCACGCTCGGCAACACCCCGGCGATTCTCTACGCCGACGACCAGGCCCCGGTCCGCGTTCGTTTCACGCTGCTTCACGAACTCGGACACCACCTGCTCCAAACCGCGCATGCCGACCTGCTCGACCCGATCGACGAAATCGGCGCGACGATGCGCGGCGGTGCCGACGCGGCCGAAGAACTCGTCTGCCACGCCTTCGCGTCACGAGTCCTGATCCCCGACGCGGTACTTCCCACGATCCCACGAGGTGGGCGCCTCCGCGCCGAACAGGTCATCGCCATCCATGTCGCCGCACCCACTGCGTCGTGGGAGGCGGTCGCGGTGCGCTGCGCACAGCTCATCACGGGCGGCGGCGCGGTCGTGCTCGTAAACCCCGACGGCACCGTGCGGTTCTGCGGCGCTGCCGGCCTCGGCATCGGCTGGGCCCGCGGCAGCAAGGTCGACCCCAACGGCCCCCTCGCCCGCAGCGTCACGAGCACCTCGGTAGGCCGAACCGACACGTTCCGATGGGAACGCAGCTACGCCGAGACCTACTACTGCGACACCGCGCCTGCCCTCGACGAGGGCATCGGCATCGGCGTTCTCGACCGGCGAGCACGCGACGGCCGCCTCAACATCGTTGAGCAGCCCGAACCCGCATGGAAGACCCGGGAAAGCTGGTGCGAACGATGCGCCGAACCACTCGTCGTGGGCTGGTGCGAAACGTGCCACGACAGGCGCTGTCCGACATGCGACCGCTGTAGGTGCGAGCCGATCGTGGAGAACAAGCAGTGTGTCAACTGTTTCCTCGGCAAACCGCACGATCCCGGTGCCGAATGGTGCGTTGACTGCGAAGCCGACCGATGACGGGCCCACGCGAACGCATGTTCGGGAGGGTCCGCGATCGCGTCACACCGCGCGGCCATCCTTGGAAGCTGTGACACAAACCTCTCTCACCCGGGTTGGTTCCATCGGCTTCTACCTCAGCCGCGGGGCAACCCGAGCCGAACGCCAACTGGCCGCCCAGGCCCTCGGCTCGATCGTGGTGCGCGGCCAGACCGGCGTAAAGCACGCTCTCGAGCTGCGCGCCGCGGGATGGGCCGGAGAGCTACGGCTGGACCCGGCCGACTACGAACGCCCGCACGCCAAAGCCCACCAGGGCGTGCTGTTCGGACCGACGACATGGCTCCAGGATCAACAGGGTTTGGCCGTCACCGAGTTCGTGAGCCCCGGCATTTAGGTCCCCGCCGGCGACACCCGAGCGCTCACCGCCGCGCTCAAGACCGAAACCGCCTGGCTGCACTCCGCCGGCAGCGGCCGCCTCTCACTAGCGCTTCACCGCGAGTGGCTACACGCACCCCACCTCGGCGGCCTCGTTCGCGCGTTGGCCGCCGCTCGAGCGCCGCTGTCGCTCGCGTTCGCTGACGAAAACGACCCCATGCGCAACGTCGAAGCCGTGCGCGGCGTCATTCATCTCCTCGGCAGCGTCGGCGACGTGATGATCACCCGCGCCGACATGCTCGCCTACGGCGCGCTCGCGAACGGGGCCGCCGTGACCGCGTTTGGGACCGGTACGAGTGTGCGCCACGTGGTGCCGCCCGGCAGTCGCGCCGGTGGCGGACGCCGAGGCGTGCCGTCCGTGCTGGTGCCCTCAACGCTGTCGTTCAAGCAAGTCGACATGCTGTCCCGGCTACCGCAGAACGCGCAGCCCCGTTGCCTCCATAGTTGTTGTCAGGGCGCCCTTTTGAGCCGGTTCGATTCCATGTCGCCACGTGCCCGCGACCCACACGTTCACAACCTCATCGCGGCGGCGGCCGAGCTCGCCAACGACCTCCTTGCGGTCGCGCCGACGAATCGCGCCGGCTGGTTCAAGCAGCTGTGTATCGACGCCGCGGCGGAGTCGGCTCGGATCGCTGCCCTTGGTCGGCAGCCGTTCCCGGTGTCTGACCAGGTACTCGCGTGGGCGACTGCTTGAGCCACTGCTCATAGACAAGCTCGGCGACGTACCACTGGAACGGGCCGAGTTCGGCAACCGCAGGTAGCGGCTCCGAAACCAGACGGGCGCCGTCAGACAGCACGAGTCCGATGCCGTAGACGCCAGCCTCAGCGCGAACACGGTCAGACACCTTGGACACGACCGCGACCCGAGGAGCGATCGTTACGAACGCCCCAAGCGCTGTCGCGGCACGATCCCAGGATCCTCCGCAGACGACTGCGCCCGTGAGGCGCACCGGGGAGCGAACAGACCGACCACGGTCGCGCACGAGCTGCGCGCCGTCGCGGTCTCGCGCTGGCGAGTCGTCGCCCACGTCGACGTAGGGCACATCGAGCAGCCGGTCCAACAGCTGCATGTCGGCCAGCGCGCCAACCGCGTTGCCGAGCCGGTACGCATACTGGTCCTCGTCGACGACCGCGAACACCGTCACCGGCGCCTCGAACGCAGTGACCACCACCGGAGTGCCCGGCCAGCCAAGCAGCGTCCGAATCTCGTCGCTCAGACGCTGCGCCATAGACCAAACAGTATTTGGTTTATCGGTTCATCGGTTGCATCAAAGACACATAAATCAAATAATTGTTGATCTATGTCGCCCTGGTCCGCACCTCCACCAAGCGAGCGTGACTACTACACCGTCGCCGAAATGGCGGAGAAGACCGGGTACGGAAGCGAGCGGGTCCGGCAGCTCGCCGACGCTGGCGTTTGGCCGTGTGATCGCGTCGCTCACGGTTCGCGCGTCGAACGCCGATTCCCGAAGAAACGCGTCGACAAGCTGAACCTCAGCCAAGACCGCCGGCGCGTGGAACGCGACACGCCGCGCTCAACCGAACTCAACTACCTCCGCGAGCAAAACCGAACTTTGCACACCGAACTCGAACACGCCCGCGGGACAAACAAGGCGCTCGAAGAACAGCTCGCGGCCCAGGTAGCCGAGTCGAGACGCCTCCGCAATGCCGTGACTGCGCTCACCGATGGCGCAGGCGCTGCCGTCGACGAAGTCGAGGCGTTCCTCCGCCGCCAATGACCCCGGCGACGGGTGACCCACCTCCAGGTCGCGCCAGCTGCGCCACG
>DATFCF010000978.1:0-2576 GCA_035253445.1 Mycobacterium sp. | reverse complement strand
GCCTAACTCCCCGCGAGTGACCGTGTTTGCACGCGACACGCCGCGCAAATCCATACAAGAGCGGTCGCTCGCCGGCCGCGAGCGCGACGAAATTCACTGGACGCGTTCGGCGTTGGCAACGATGCTGAACACATGGAGGTCCGATTCCATGCGTCGGTCGACGAGTTCCGCGCGATTGCGGAGCCGATCTACAGCCGCGATCCGGTCGCGCACACCATCGAACTGACCGCGCTGCGCAACGCGCCGACGGACAGCATGTTGTTAACGGTATGGAACGACGGGATTCCCGTCGGAGCGGCGATGCAGACGCCGCCATACTCGTTGGCGTGCAACGCAATCCCCATCGACGGCGTCGACATTCTGGCAGCGCGGCTGGCCCGGGTGCGCCCCGAGTTGACCGGCGCGCGTGGCGGACGCGACGCAACCGTCGCGTTCGCCGATGCCTGGCGCGCGGTCACCGGACGCACCGGCCACGTGTCGGTTGGGGAGCGGCTCTACCGGTTGGGGACACTGCGCCCGCCATCGGGCGTTGCCGGTCGTCCGCGCCGGGCCCATGACGGCGATCGCGAACTACTGGTGGACTGGGTCGAGCGCTTCTTCGTCGAAACCTTCAGCCATCAGCGCAACGACGCCGCGGGCGAGAGGTTCATCGACGCGGCCACCGACAAGGGTGATCAATTCATCGTCTGGGCCGTCGACGCCGCTCCCGTCAGCATGGCGATGCTGCGGGCGCCCGCGGCCGGTGTATCGCGAATCGGCCCGGTGTTCACTCCGCAGGCCATGCGCGGCCACGGCTACGGCTCAGCGGTGACCGCCGCCGCCGCGGACTTGGCCCTGCGTCGAGGCGTCACCGACGTCGTCCTGTTCGCCGACCTTGCCAATCCGACGTCAAACGCCATCTACCAGAGGATCGGCTTCGAAGCGGTCGGCGATTCGGTGCGCATCGACTTCGTCACCGTCGCGTGAGCACGAGCGTTGGGCGGCCGCGTACCGTAATTGTGTGGCGAAGACGAAAACCCGCACCTCAGGTCGTGTCGGTAACAGGTTCTGGAAGCTGCTCGGCGCGAGCACCGAGAAGGACCAGGCCCGCTCGTTGGCGCAGGTGCGCGACGCGGCGGAGTTCGACGACAAGGCTGCAGACCTCGACGACGAACAGCTGCGCAAAGCCGCCAAGCTGCTGAATCTAAAGGACCTTGCCGAGTCGGACGACATCCCGCAGTTCCTGGCGATCGCGCGCGAAGCCTCCGAGCGCACCACCGAGCTGCGGCCGTTCGACGTTCAGCTGCAGGGCGCGCTGCGAATGCTGGCCGGCGACGTCGTCGAGATGGCCACCGGTGAAGGCAAGACGCTGTCGGGGGCCATCGCCGCCGCGGGCTATGCCATCGGCGGCCGCAATGTGCACGTCATCACCATCAACGACTACCTGGCCCGCCGCGACGCCGAATGGATGGGCCCGCTCATCGAGGCGCTGGGGCTGACCGTCGGCTGGATCACCGCCGACTCCACTGCCGAGGAGCGCCGCCAGGCCTACGCGTGCAACATCACCTATGCCTCGGTCAACGAGGTCGGCTTCGACGTGCTGCGCGACCAACTGGTCACCGACATCGAGGACCTGGTGTCGCCGAACCCGGACGTGGCGCTCATCGACGAGGCCGACTCGGTGCTCGTCGACGAGGCGTTGGTGCCGCTGGTGTTGGCAGGCACCAGTCACCGCGAGACGCCCAAGGTCGAAATCATCCGGCTGGTAGGCGAACTCGTCGCGGGCAAGGACTACGACACCGACGCCGACAGCCGCAACGTGCACCTCACTGAGTCGGGCGCACACAAACTCGAGGCCAAACTTGGCGTCGACCTGTACTCCGAAGAGCACGTCGGCACCACCTTGACCGAGGTCAACGTCGCATTGCATGCCCATGTGCTGCTGCAGCGCGACGTGCACTACATCGTGCGCGACGACGCCGTTCACCTCATCAACGCCTCCCGTGGTCGCATCGCTTCGCTGCAGCGCTGGCCCGACGGGCTACAGGCCGCCGTCGAGGCCAAAGAGGGCATCGAGACCACCGAGACCGGCGAGGTGCTCGACACCATCACGGTGCAGGCGCTGATCAACCGCTACCCGACGGTGTGCGGCATGACCGGCACCGCGTTGGCAGCAGGCGAGCAGCTGCGCCAGTTCTACAAGCTCGGCGTGTCGCCAATTCCGCCGAATACTCCCAACATTCGCGAGGACGAGGCCGACCGGGTGTACATCACCGCGGCCGCCAAGAACGACGCGATCGTCGAGCACATCGCCGAAGTGCACAAGACCGGCCAGCCAGTGCTGGTGGGTACCCGCGATGTCGCCGAGTCCGAAGAACTCCACGAACGACTCGTCAAGCACGGCATACCGGCAGTGGTGCTCAACGCGAAGAACGATGCCGAGGAAGCCGCCGTCATCGCCGAAGCGGGCACGCTGAACACGGTCACCGTGTCCACGCAGATGGCCGGCCGCGGCACCGACATCCGTCTGGGCGGCTCGGATGTGGACGACCACGCCGCCGAACACGAGGCAGTGGCCGAACTGGGCGGCCTGCACG